>CAZBMI010000001.1:0-28113 GCA_964492885.1 uncultured Planctomycetia bacterium
CATGCCCGCCTCCTATGCCCGCAAAACGCTGCCTGCCAACGGCATCTATCTCATCCATAAATATAATAGCGCCCTTTCCGCCTGTCTTGGCTGAGCGCTTTGCCTGGTCAAACAGATCCCTTACCCTTGCGGCTCCCACGCCGACAAACATCTCTACAAAATCAGAACCGCTTATGCTGAAAAACGGCACCTCTGCCTCTCCCGAAACAGCCTTTGCAAGAAGCGTCTTTCCACAGCCGGGAGGCCCCATAAGAAGAACTCCTTTGGGCATCTTGCCGCCTAAACGCTGGAATCTTTTGGGGTCTTTTAAGAACTCTATAACCTCCTGAAGCTCTTCCTTTGCCTCATCTACTCCCGCGACATTTTTGAAAGTGACCTTTGCCTTGTCCGCTGACACGAGCTTTGCGCGGCTCTTTCCGAATGATAATATCCTGCCCGCGCCTCCTCCTGCTCCTGCCCCGCGCAGAAAGAAAAACCACATAAGCCCGAAGAATAAGAGCGTGGGCCCTATTGCGTATAACAGGCTTGAGAATAACGTCTTTGACGGTTTTACACTAACATCAGAGACATTATTCCTTATAATCTTTATCAGCTCTGTATCATTGGGGGGTATATTTACACTGAATCTCGTGCCGTCAGAAAATTGGCCTCCCACCTTATCCTCCATAAGGACGACTTTTGCTATTCTCTGCGTAGACGGGTTTTGCTCAAGCTCCCTGTAGAATTCACTGTATGGTATTGTCCTGAACATCCCCCCCATTGTCTCCATCGATGATGAATTCATTCGAAAGAGTATTATAAATAAAAATATAGTTATAATCCAGAACAGCATCCCCGGCTGCTTATTCTTCTTAGGAGGCTTAAATTTGGAGAACTTGTTGTTCTTGCCTTTTTTTCCTGTCTTTTTGCTGTTATTGCCGTTTGCCATATCGTCTGTTTATCCTTTGTAAAAAATAGTAAATTTTATACCGGTTGCATCGCGCGGAGAATATATAATAGCAGATTGCCCTTATCTTGTCAACAATTCTAGTCTTAATATTTTTTTAGTATTTATATTTAGCCTGCACGTATCCGATATGCCTATGCCGCAGGCGCAAATAATATCGCCTTCTGCGGATATTATAAGGGGGGTGTTTGCCCTGGACTTTCCGGGTATCTTTTTGTCCACAAATATATCAGAGAGTTTCTTGGCCTTCTTCATGCCAAGAGGTATCATCCTGTCACCCTGTTTCCACATCCTTACAAAGAGAGGAAATACTACCTTGTCAGCATCGAGATATTCGACTCTTTTGACTTTTTTTGAAAAATCAGGTGCATTTTTTATAAAACCGGCGGCAATCCTTTTCCTGTTAAACCTGGTAACCCCGGGAATTTTGATAATTTTTGGCTCGGTTGTTCTTTTCCTTGACTGCTTTTTATCATAAATTCCGAGCTTAACGATTCTGCTTAATTTTTCAGCTCTTATTTTATGCGGAAGGTTGACTACCGAGCCTGCAGGCCTTTCTGAAATAAGAGATTCCATCTCCCTGCAGTGTTTATAATCAATGCCCTCTAACCCCTTACCCAAATCCTCTATGGCACGCCTTATAAGGGCCCTTTTAAGAGACGGGTGGGCTCTCTTAAAACCCTGTATAGAAAAAGAGACAGTGCCTTTGCCTTTTTTGAGCAGGAGCTTGAAATCTTTTTCTTGCTTTAGCTTTATGTATTCGTAATCCGTATTGAGTAAAAGAGCTAATGTTGCTATCTGTTCTTTTATGCTCTGAGAGTAATTTTTTCTTAAAAACGGAATAAGCTCTTTTCTGACCCTGTTTCTGAAGAACCTTACATCAGCGTTTGATGAATCTATCCTCGGTTTTATTCTCTTTGTTTTTAAATACGCTTCTATCTCCTTGCGTGATATATCCAGCATAGGCCTTATAAGCA
This sequence comes from uncultured Planctomycetia bacterium, assembly GCA_964492885.1. GTDB lineage: Bacteria > Omnitrophota > Gorgyraeia > JABMRG01 > JABMRG01 > CAZBMI01. The sequence continues at coordinate 1,924 of CAZBMI010000001.1, forward strand.
CGGCGTTTCCAAGTACTGCTTTTACCGGGATACCGCATAATCCTTTTAGCCCCGTCCCGCGCAGCAACCTCATAAGGACAGTCTCGGCCTGGTCATCCTTTGTATGCGCGGTCGCGATAACATCAGCATCGGCAGAATCCGCTGTTGTCTTAAAAAAATCATACCTTACGCGGCGCGCGGCGTCTTCTAATGAGAGTTTATTCTCTTTGGCAAAGGCTTTCACATCCCGGTTTTTTGTATAAACCGGTATAGACAGCCTCTTTGCGAGTTTCAGAACATAGAACCGGTCATTATCGGACTCTCTGCCCCTTAATAAATGGTTTAAGTGCGCTATAAATAACTTAAGCTGCATCTTCGCGGAAATCGTTTTAAACGCATAGAGCATAGCCACCGAATCAGCCCCGCCTGAGACACAGACAAGAACCCTCTCGCCCTTTTTAAGGAGGGAGTCTTTTTTTATGCTTTGTGTAAATTTTTTAATCATAGATTATAATACAAGGAGATTAGAGATTGCCTAAAAACGTACAGTAAGATATGTAATAAGAATAGAAAATACAAGCAGCACAAAGAAGAACGCGAATATTATCTTAGGCTTTCTGTGGGCCCACAGGACATGCCGCTCTATCATCTTCTGATTATCGGATTCTATCTCATCGTACTCAACCCCGAAAAGATAAGTATCAAGTACATACTCTGATATCTTCTTCGACCACCTGAGAGTCGCGTAAGAATCGGTTGCAAGCACGCTTGAAGGTATGTTTATTATAAGCTTAAATTTTGTTTTATTCGGCTCAAGCTCAAAAGGCACTTTCCCCTTCTCGGACTTTATCTCTATACACATTCCGCCTTTGCCTATATTGCGCGTAAACCCTTGGAGTATGGGCGACTTAGGCTCGTTCTTCTCATCAATAAGCTGGCATTCAACAGGAAAAGCGGCATCCAGCCTTATATAGCGCCTTCTCTCATTTATTGCCTTCTTTATGGCCTTTTTCATATAGTTAATTTTATACTAAAACTATGTATATGTAAACTAAAAAAACAAAGACAGCCACTTAATTAGTAACTGCCCCTAATGTAACTAAGAAGAATGGTAGCGGCGAGTGGAATTGAACCACTGACAACACGGGTATGAGCCGTGTGCTCTGACCATCTGAGCTACGCCGCCACAATTTTACGCATTCACACTTGCCCCGTAACAAATTTTACTTAAGTTCGTTGGCTTATAAATTTGACACGGGGCGCCGCCATAATTTCCACTAATTTTGTGAAGTGATTATAGCAGAAAAGCCCAACCCGTGTCAAGAACCGTTCTTGTAACAGCTGTATCACACTTCGGAGTAATTTCGCAGGAGCGCTCGCAATCCCCAGCGTGGATTGCTCGCTCTGCTTTTCTGCTCATTCGTATAGTTTATATAGTGGAAAAACCCTGCCATTCGCAGAAAAGAAAGTCCTGCTCTAATTACTCCAAAGTGTGAGACAGCATTATAAGACTGACACAGGATTGGTTAAGAACTGGCAGGATTATTTTCGCATGTGCCGTTTCTTTCACAGCGTATCATACTTGAATGATGCGTGAGCTTTAATGCTATGTCATCCACAATGGAATAGACGCATGGTATTACTATAAGTGTAAGCATTGTCGCGAATATTATACCCCAGCATATTGAGAGCGCCATTGGAACCAGGAACGGGTCTTTCCCCCCTATTCCGTATGCAACCGTTGACAAACCTCCTGCTGTTGTAACGGTAGTCAGTATAACAGGCCTTAGCCTTATCTGCCCTGCCTTTATTATTGAATCGTATCTGCTCATACCCTTTCTGCGAAGGTTATTGATAAAACTCACCAATACTATCGAGTCATTGACAACAATACCGTTTAATCCTACTATTCCCAGTATTGAAAGAAAAGACATCGGAACCCCGTGAGCTATAAAAGCTATTACAACACCTATAATGCCGAATGGTATGGCAAGCATCACTATAAAAGGCTGTATAAGCGACCTGAAGAATGAAGCCAATATAAGATAGATTATCAGAAACGCGTAGAAGAATGCCTTTAAAAGGCTCATAAGCGATTTTATAGACTCTTCCTGCTCTCCGCCGTATTTTACAGAATACCCGAAATATCTGTCTTTTATATGCTTGAACTTCTCCTGCAGCATCCTGTTTATCCTTACTGACGTTATCTTGTCAGTATCAAGGTTTGACGAGGCAGTGACAACGCGCTTACCGTCTAAATGGTGTATTGTCGTTGTGCCAGGCACCTTCTCTATCGAGGCGACCTTCTTAAGGGGAATCAGGTTTCCGGAGGTGTTTCTCACTAATATGCTGTCAAAGACCTGCTCGTCGCTTGCAAGGTCTTTTGGAAACATAAGTGTAACATCCGTCTCTTCTTCTGCTTTTACAGGTTTTACCTTTGTCGCGATAGTCCCTTCAAAAACACCTCTTACTGTCTTTGCTATTTGAGCAATAGAAAGGCCTGCCACCCTTGCTTTATTGTTATCAACCTTTATGCGTATCTCTTCCTTGCCGGGCTTGTGATCCCATGTAACATCACTGGTTCCGTCAATAGTATTTAAATAGTCCATATATTCAAAAGCTATCTTATCCAGGGTACCGAAATCCTCCCCCCTTGCCTTTACTTCAACGGGTTTACCTACGGGCGGGCCTGCCTCGGGCTTGTCAAGTCTTAGGTCTGTAAAACCTTTGATATCTTTTATCTTACCCCTTAATTCATCGATTATCTCTTCAACGCTCCTTTTTCTGTCCTGCTCAGGCTTAAGATACACGGCAACCTGCACAAGGTGGCTTGCCTTTCCCGCGAAAGGGTCATGCCTGTCTTCCGCGATATTGCCAATAGATGTTACAAAGGCATCCATCTCGTCTCTTGAGATCTGTGATACTATCTCTTCGACAGGCGCTATAAGCTCATTAGCCTTTTTTAAAGGCGTGCCTATCGGTGCCTCTGCCCTTACAAAGAAATAGTTTATGCCCGCACTTGGGAATAATATGAATTTAAGCGGCCCTTTTCCTGAGAAGGACAACACCATGGTGCTGATACACAAAACCGCTGCTGCAAATGTCCCTAAAAATACATACCACTTCTTCCTTACGGCTGTTTCAACTATTCTTGTATAAAAAGCTACCAGGTTTTTAAACCAGGGAAGATCTTTCTTTAGGCCGATTGGCTTTCCGTCTGAACCGAGTTTTACCTTTACAAAATCCGCTATGTGGCTTGGTAAGATAATAAGCGCCTCTCCCAGCGAGGCTGCCAAAGCTATTATAAGAACAGTCGGGATATTTCTGATAAACCTTCCTATTATCCCCGTCATGAAAAGAAGCGGTGAATACGCCGCTATTGTGGTAAACACGGCTGCTGATACTGCCCCCATTACCTCTTCTGTGCCTTTTATGGCAGCCTGCCTCGGGGCAAGGCCTTCTTCTATATAGCGGTATGAGTTCTCGGCAACAATAATACCGTCGTCTACAAGCATACCAAGTACTATTATAAGCCCGAACATGCTCATTAAATTTATAGTAACACCCATAGAGCTCATAATCATAAATGTCGTAAAGAATGCGATAGGTATTCCAAGAATGGTAACTGCCGCTATTCTGTACTGTAAAAACAGAAGCATTATCGCGATTACTATAAGTAAACTGACCCACCCGTTATTACCGAGCACATTAAGCCTTCTTCGGGCAAAATAAGAGTAGTCATTAACATATGATATCTCGAGGCTCTCAGGAGAGTTTTTCAGAAAGTCATCGCATCTTCTCTTTACCTCGTCAACTATGCTCAAGGCGTCACCTGAGGCTCTTTTGGTGACTAAGAGGTTTATAGAGCGTTTTCCGAAGGTTTTGTATATAATCTCTTCTTTTTTGAATGAATCTTTTACAGTTGCTATATCCTTTATCTTAAGCCAGTTTCCGGCGTCATTAGACCTTACTATTATATCCTCAACCTCTTCTGTGGTAGTAAACTCTCCTGTAGTCCTTACGCTGTACTCTGTGGTATCTGTATTAAACTCTCCCGCAGGTATGCTTACATTGCGGCCTGCGAGAGCCTCTTCAACCTCATCAAAAGAGACGTAAAGCTCTTTCATTTTTTCGGGGTCAAGGTATATTTGTATCTCCCTGTCCCGGTAGCCTGACTTTGTAACCTTGGCAACCCCTGAAACATCCTCTAATATATCCTCGAGTACATCAGCATAGTAGCGCAGTTTTGCCTCATCCATGGTCCCTGAAAGCGACACCTCTATTATCGCGTACTGGCTGCTGTCAATCTCTGTTGTAATAGGGTCTTCATATATATCCCTGGGAAGGTCTTTTACCCTGTCTACAGCGTCTTTTATGTCATTTACGACTTTGCGTTTGTCCTTGGAATCAGGGTCTATCTCAACCATTATATAAGAGGCGCCGTGCGCTGATGAGGAGCGGAGCTCATCAATACCGTCAACCTCTTTAAGCTCTTTCTCTATCGGCACTGTGATGAGCTTTTCAACATCAAGTGGCGTTGCCCCCGGGTAAGATGTGCTTATGGTGACAATATCAAAACTCACGTTAGGGAATATCTCCCTGTTCATGCCCAATACTACAAGCACTCCTATTATGATAATCATAACAGATATAAGGTTAACGAACAGGGACTGGTTTACACTAAAACGCGGAAGGCTCATTGTATATTCTCATCTGTTTTTAAGAGGTTATTCATAGCAACGTTTAAGTCAACTATCGCCGCCTTGTAATCATACAGGGACTTCAGGTATCGAAGTTTCGCTGCGAAAAAATCGTTCTGGTAGCGGAGAAGCCTGTCAGTATCAGAGCGCCCGTAATTAAACCTCTTTTCCTCTCCTGTGTATTTCTTACGCTCGAGTTCGGAAGCGTTCTTCAAAAGGGTTACAGTATCATACATTCTTTTGGCATGCACAAAAGCGTCATTTACCTGCACGAAGATAAGGCACTCTGTCTTTTTGAGATTAACAAGCGCTTTTGCCTTTTCAAGTTCTTTTTGCGAATATTCTGCCCTTGCCTGGCTGTTCTCTAAAGGAATGCTGAATACCACTTTCACGGAATATTCCGGGTGGTCATCGGAAGTTATCTCTCTTATGGAATGTTTAAACTTCGCGTCAAGGCCGTTCTTCTTAAACGTGCCTTTTAAATCTATCTGCGGCCACATAGAGCTCTTTTTCATCTCTATATAAAGATGCATGGACCTTATCGTATTCTTAGCCGCCTTGTAGTCACGCCTGTTATTTAACGCGGTCTTTACCACATCCTCGAATCCAGCTGTAAGCTCTTCGCATTCAAAATCATCAACAGGAGATATGCCCGCCTTTCTGTTTAGATTGAGCTTCAGCCTTAGCAGGTTAAGCGCCTTGTTTAATTTATCATTGGCAATCAAGACATCATTCTCCTTTTGGCTTAAATCCCCTTTAACAGCGTAAAATTCAGGCGGCTCTACAAGGCCTATGTCAAACTTTCTCTTGTTTGCCCTAAATAACTCCTGCGTATTCTCAAAGACACTCTCAGCAAGCTCAAGGTCCTTATACGCCAGCACTAAATTCCAGTAAGCCTTTTGTGAGTCCGCGAGTTCTTTCTCTATCTTATCTAACGAAGTATAACCTGTATTTTCAATATCGATTCCTGTTATCTTTACAGTATTTCTGTCTATAATCCCTAAGAAATTCCTTGCCAAAGGTTGAGTTATAGAGACCGTCGCTGATGACTCATGGGAAGGATTAATCGCGTTCCATGCTGAATTCGTTGCCTCACGCGTATGGTCGGCCCCGAGTGAAAGCACGGTCCCGGTAGGAAGTCTTTTAGTTAAGCTTACCTGCTCGCTTACAGAGGTCACCTTGCTCCCAAGGGCCACAAATGACTTATCCAGCCTGTCCTCATCATATTCATAAGAGGAGTCGAACTCTGTATCGTATACTGCCCGTGCCTTAAGAAGCTCTTTTTCACTTATGCGCTGGTCCAGTTTATAAATCTGTATATCGAAATTATTCTCGAGAGCAAGCGCGCTGACATTGTCTATGCCAAGTTCAAAAGCATCTTTATCCTGCGCGTAAACATCCCCTGCTAGAATCATAACAAAGAAAAATATGTAAATTAAGCGATGAAAAGCTCTCATCTTCTGTCCTTGAGACCGTTATATATCTTCCTGATAAGCTCCAGATAGAGCTTCTTCTCATTCTGTGTGAGCGCAGAAAACATACTTTTTATAAATACCAGGCGATTTCTGTTGATGCCTCTGGCAAGGGCCTTTCCCTTTTTTGTAAGGGTGACCTCTACAACGCGCCTGTCTCTTTCAGAATGGTGCCTGTTTACAAGTCTTAAGCCTATCAGTTTATCAATTATCGCCGTCGAAGCACTCATTGTGCGCTTAAGGGCTTTTGATAGCATAGACATATTCAGGCTCTTCTCTTGCAGCAATAATTCAAGTGTTACGATATCCGATATGTTAAGGGTCCCATCCAGCAGCAGGGTGTTTAACCTGTCGGCAAACTCCCTGTGCATGGCGCTTGTAATATTGGCTATCTCCTGCTCATAAAAATATCTTTTTTTTGTTTTCATAAAAACATCTGCTTATTTTATATATCAAATATTTCAGTAATTAAAATATTTATTTATAAAAATATATACCACAAACCGGTAAAAGTCAAGTGAAAAAATTACTTTGTTATCCAGCCGCCTCCCAATACGGTCTGCCTTCTGTAAAAGACGGCGGCCTGGCCCGGGGCGGGCGCGCTCTGCGGACGTTTAAAAATAACCTCGCATGAGGAAGGTGATGTTATAGTAAGCCTTGCTTGTGATTTTCTGTTTCTGTATCTTATCTTAACATGTACTTTAAGCTTCTTTTTATTCTTTTTTAAAGGCACTATCCAGTTTATATTCCTTACCTTTATGCTCTTTCTTAATGTATCTTTGTAAAGGCCTGCTATGATATCGCCTCTCTTGTGGATAATATCCGTTACGTATATCGGCTTGCCGTATGGGATTCTTAAGCCCTTTCTCTGCCCTATGGTGTAAAAGCAGGTACCTTTATGCTCGCCCAATATATTACCTTCCTTATCTTTTATAAGCCCGTGCCTTATACTGCCTGCGAGGTTATTCTCAAGGAATCTGTTAAGGTCATTATCCTCTACAAAGCATATCTCCTGAGACTCTTTTCTATGCACAGCGCTCAACTTCTCTCTTTTTGATACAGAATATACCTCTTTCTTTGTAATGTTTCCAAGCGGAAGAATAAGTTTGGAGAGAACATCCTGTTTTAAGCCGAATAAGACATATGACTGATTCTTCCGGCTGTCTTTCGCGTCTCTTACCACGAAACAGCCTTTTTTCTTATCATAAGCGCACTTTGCGTAGTGCCCTGTTGCGATATATTGTATCTTGAGTTTGCGCGCTGTTTTTAACAGCAGGGGAAACTTTATTTTCTGATTACAGATAACACAGGGGTTTGGCGTCAAGCCTTTTTTGTAGCTTTTAATAAACTGCTGTATAACTTCTTTGTCAAACTTTTCTGCGCAGTCAACAACATAGTGCGGTATATTAAGCCTTTTGCATGTTTTCTTCGAGTCACTGGCAACATTGGATAAGAAATCATCTGAGTGCTTGGCTTTAAGAATCGAGTTTGGCTTGAAGTCAAAGGTTACACCTGTTACAGAATAACCCTTCTTCTTTAAGAGGAACGCGGCTGCTGATGAATCCACTCCGCCGCTCATTGCAAGTGCTACGGATTTCTTATTCATGGTAAGGAAAGTTTATATTGAAAGTATGTATAGGCTAAACGTCTTGTCATTGCGAGGAGCTTAAAGCGACGAAGCAATCCCAAAATGTTAGAGATTGCCGCGCCTTGCTACGCAAGGCTCGCAATGACAAACGATTATAGTAACTATTTAATCAAGGTATTTGCCATGACAAAAGCGGCAAATACAACAGAAACCATAGACATAAGCTTAATCAATATATTAAGTGACGGGCCTGCCGTATCTTTGAACGGATCGCCGACTGTATCACCTACAACACCTGCCTTATGCGCGAATGAGCCTTTCCCGCCGTGCGCGCCCTCTTCTATGTATTTCTTGGCATTGTCCCAGACGCCGCCTGTGTTAGCCATCATTACAGCAAGAACAAATCCTGATACAAGCCCGCCTACTAAGAGACCTACTGCTGCCTCAAGGCCTGCTGTTATTCCTATTACAATAGGGGCAAGTAAAGCTAAAAGCGAAGGAAGAATCATCTCTTTCTGCGCGGCGGTAGTAGCAATGTTTACGCATGCCGCGTAATCAGCTTTCTCCTTTCCTTCCATTAAGCCCTTTATCTCCTTAAACTGGCGGCGCACTTCAAACACTATCTTGCTCGCCGCGCGGCCGACAGCCTGTAAGAGCATTGAGCTGAACAAAAACGGCAGCATGCCTCCTATAAATAGCCCTGTAAGAAGCCTTGGATTAAGGAGTGACAAATCAAGCTCCCTGCCTAAAAGATATATCTGGTCCCTATAAGCAACTATAAGAGCAAGCGCTGTAAGGGCGGCAGAACCTATCGCAAAGCCCTTGCCTGTTGCGGCAGTCGTGTTTCCTAGTGAGTCAAGGGCGTCGGTACGCTTTCTTACTTCTTCGCCTAATCCCGCCATTTCAGCGTTTCCGCCCGCGTTATCAGCAACCGGGCCGTAAGCGTCTGTTGCCAAAGTAATGCCAAGGGTTGAAAGCATACCTACTGCAGCAATACCTACACCATAAAGGCCGGCATTAAAATTAACCGCTCCTCCTGATAAGTAAAAAGCTGTTAATACCGCTATACAGACAGCCATAACAGGCACTGCTGTTGACAACATGCCGATTGAGATGCCCGCAATAACAGCTGTCGCAGGTCCTGTCTCCGCGCTCTCTGCCACTTTCTTGGTGGGGTTATAACGCGCTGATGTGTAATACTCTGTTGAAAAGCCTATAGCTATTCCGCATATAAGGCCTGTTATAACAGAGTAGTATACGCCTATATGCTCCATACCTAAGCTGTATTTTATTATAAAAAAACTGGTTAAGGCTATAAGGGCCGCGGATACGATAATCCCTTTTCGTAATGCCTTTAAAAGTGTGCCTTGAGTCGCGTCTTCTCTGCACCTTACAAAGAAGGTACCTATAATAGAGCATATAACACCTGTGCCTGCCATAATCATAGGCACTTTAACTCCGCTCATGCCTAAACCCGCGGCAGCTCCTAATGCCGCGGTCGCGACCATTGAGCCCACATAAGACTCGTAAAGGTCTGCTCCCATTCCTGCTACATCACCAACATTATCTCCTACGTTATCAGCAATAACAGCGGGGTTTCTTGGGTCATCCTCAGGAATACCTATCTCAACCTTACCCACAAGGTCTGCTCCGACATCAGCTGCTTTTGTAAATATTCCTCCACCCACTCTCGCGAACAGCGCCTGCGAGCTTGCCCCCAGCTCAAAGGTAAGCATAGTACTGGTTATCGCAAGGACTTTATCAAATCCTACCGGTATCGGGTGTGTTGAATAGAACCAGTCCAGTATAAAAAACCATATGCTCAAGTCCAAAAGCCCTAAACCTACAACAGTAAGCCCCATGACAGTACCTGAATCAAAAGCAACCCGCAAGCCGCTGTTTAAGCTGCTTCTGCAGGCATTTGCAGTACGCGATGAGGCGCTTGTGGCGATGCTCATGCCGATATATCCTGAAAGCCCTGAGAAGAACCCGCCTGTTATAAAAGCAAAAGGAACGAATATAACAAGGTACCCTTTGTATGAGAGATATAAAAGAATGAAAAATACAACCACAAAGAATATACTTACCACAGAATACTGCCTCTTCATGTAAGCCCTGGCCCCTGTCTTTACAGCCAGGGCTATTTCCTTCATCCTGTCAAGCCCCTCGTCTTTTTTGTATATCCTGAAGCTCAAAAACCCGGAAAACAGAAGCGCTATCAATGAACTTATAGGCGCGATAAAAAATAAGACCTGCATATTGTTTACTCCTTATCCTTTTAAAGTTTTTGGTTATATCTACCGTTATTATAAAATTATTGCCAGATGCCGCAAGAAAATACACCTGGCAATATTTTTACGATTATATGTTATTTGTTTCAAATACTCAAGGATTGTTTTTAAATTAATGAAGATTATTAAAGATTCTTCGCTTCGCCCCGTTATAAATTTTGCTGATATTAGCTTTTCATATAAATTTGGTACGGGGCTTCGCGCTCAGAATGACAATGGGTTACTAATTAACAGTCCGGATATTTACATCTTCTACATGAAGGGTATCATCGGATACTATTGATATACGTCTTTTAAAGACGCGTTTTAATTTCTCGATAGCCGCTGAATCGTCATTTACAAGCCTTTGGGCTATCCTGGGGTGGACAACAACCTCCACCCTCAACCTTCGTGACCTTCCGGACTTAAGCACGCTCTTGATTTTCCTCAGCGCTGAAATAGCTATCGCGCTGTCAGATTTTACCATGCCCCTGCCATCGCAGTAAGGGCAGTTTTCGTATGAAACACTCTGCAGGCTTTTTCTCACGCGCTGGCGTGTCATCTCCACTATATTGAGTTCTGAAAATGATATAATATTGGTTCTTGCCTTATCTTTTTCAAGGGCGTTCTGCAAGAGCGAATATATCTCCTTCTTGTGTGATGATATCTCCATATCTATAAAATCTATTATTATAATGCCGCCTATATCGCGTAAGCGCAGCTGGCGCGCTATTTCAACCGCAGCCTCTTTATTGACTTTAAATATCGTGTCCTCAAGGTTTTTCTTTCCCGTAAAACGCCCGCTGTTTACGTCGATAGCTATCATACCCTCTGTCTGTTCTATTGTAATAAAACCGCCGCATTTCAAATATATCTTGCGCTCAAAGAGCTTGTCTATCTCCTTCTCAACGTTATATTTTTCAAAAAGAGAAACAGGCTCCTTGTGAAGCCTCAGCTTGTTCCTGTATGAAGGCGTTATCTTGGAAACAAACCCCTTCAAACGCTTAAATTCATGTATTTCATCAACTACAACCCTTGTAGTGTCGTCGCTTAAAAAATCCCTTAAGACCTTTAGCGCTATGTCAAACTCCTCAAAAAGAAGAACCGGTGATTTCTGTTTCTTTGCGGCAGCGCTTATCTTATTGTACGTATCAAGAAGATACTTTATATCCCGCGTAAATTCTTTCTTGCCGCAGCCCTGAGCAGCTGTCCTTGCCACAACCCCTGTATCTTTAGGAAGTCTTATGCTCTGCAAAAGAGCCTTTATTCTTTTCCTCTCATCATCATCCTTAATCCTGCGCGATACGCCTATCTTCTTTGAGGTAGGCATAAGCACAAGATACCTTCCGGGAAGGGATATGTGCGTGGTTAAGCGCGCGCCTTTTGTGCCAAGGGGCTCTTTTGTTATCTGGACAAGCACATCCTGGCCTTTTTTTACAATTTCGCTTATCTTTGTCTTATGCGTGCGGTGTTTATGCCCGTTTGCCGGAAAAAAGAACCCTGAATCCTCATCTTCTATTAAAGGCGCTGTTATATCATCAACATAAAGAAACCCGTTCTTCTCAAGCCCGCAGTCAACAAAGGCAGCTCCCATACCGTTTAATACAGAGCTTATCGCTCCTTTATATACATTACCGACAATTCTCTTTTTGGAAATTCTCTCTACAAAATACCACTCCAGTTTCTTTTCGCGCAGTATGGCAACTCTGCGCTCTCCTGCCTCTATGTTTATAAGTATCTCTTGCATGTTGTATTATCACTCCTTTGCTGCTGATATTAATGTTTGTCATTGCGAACGAAGTGAAGCAATCTCAAAACATTAAAGATTGCCACGCCTTGCTACGCCCCGTTATAAATTTATATGCCAACGCATATGAGCAAAATTTGTAACGGGGCTACGCAAGGCTCGCAATGACAATACCCCTTATTCTACATGTGTTATTCGTACTCCCTCCGGCAATTGGCTGTTAAGCCGCTCTTTAACAGCAAGAGGGTTTACGTTCTCATCAAGGACAAACTCCATCTCTTCTTTATCGGATTCGATGCCCAGTTTTAATGCCTTATTTATTCTTACGACAGGCCTGGGCCTGAACCCCTTGGTCAGGTAAAACTTAAGGCCTGTCCTTCGCAATGCCCTGTTAAAAAGCCTTAAAAGATCCAGATGCGAGATATAGCGCATCCATCCGTTTTTACTGAATATAACATGATATAATATTTTCATCATAATAAATGGGGCACAGGCACCTATCTTTGGCTATTGATTAATGATATCTTATGTCTTCAGCCTTTTCTACTTTGAAGAAATCTTTGACAGTCTTCTCCATAAGCGCTTTGTCATCATTGTCTTCATCTACAAGCTGGACTGTAACAAATATCAGAAGGTCCTTTGTGTTTATTTCATCATCCTTATATTTAAAGAGTTCCCCAAAGAGCGGTATATCTCCTAAAAAAGGCACTTTCTTGTCAATCCTGACAGTAGTATTCTCTCTTAATCCTCCTATTACTATAGTCTGGCCGTCTTTTATCATGACCTGCGTCTCAGCTGTCCTTGTTGTAAAACGAGGCGCCTGTATGGCGTTGTCACCTGAGCCGAAATTGTCCCACTGGTCAAATTTGCTGACTTCGGGTTTTAAGTTAACTACTATATCTTTCGCGTCATTTACATGAGGAGTAACCGTAAGCGTTATGCCTATATCCTTCTCGGTATAACCTGTTATCTCCATCTGGCCTGTCTGGTCATTTCTTTCATATGTCGGTATATTAAAGACATCGCCTACAACAACCTTTGCCTCCTGGTTATTCAGTGTTGTTATAGTAGGATTTGACAATATATTCGTATCAGTAGTCTGGTCCAAAAGCTTTAGCGCGGCTTCCAGGCCTGTGAAATCCAGCGTGCCGAATGTAAAAGACGTTGCCTCAACATACGGAAAGACAGGGTCTACAACACTCGGAAAATCGTCTGTCGAGTCTCCGAGAGGCAGATAACCATTAATGGATTTATTCTTTCCTTTATTGGAAAAAGGCACCTCAGACCTGTCAAAGGGAAGTGTAGTAGGCCTTGAAGAGCCCGAGGCGCTTACTTCTACATTCCAATCAATGCCAAGCTCATCCTCATCCTTTATCCTTGCCTCTATAATCCGGGTCTCAATGGATACCTGCTGAGTCCTCTTGTCCAGCCTCTCTATAACGGTCTTTACTTTATGAAGGTTAGTCGGTATATCCGTAACTATAAGAGTGTTGGTCTTTTCATCGTACTTTACACTGCCTCTTTCGGTTAATGTAGCCTCTATGGCAGCTGCCACATCTTTGGCGTTTGAATAGTTTAGAACAAAGACCTCATTCTGCAAATCCTCTTCTGCTACACTGTCCAATGTAATAACCCTTATAATGTTTCCTATCCTCTCGCTTGCTAAGCCCTGGTTTTTCAGGATAACCTCAAGGGCCGTATTCCATGGGACATCCACGAGCCTTATGCTGACCTGGCCTTCGACATCGCTTGAGGCTACTATATTAACTCCGCTTTTATATGAGAGCGTATGCAGGACTGTCCTGATATCAGCATCCTTAAAAATCAATGTAACATTTCCCGGGGTAGAAGAATCCTCTGCATCGGCAATTATATCCCGGCCGGTATGTTCAGGCAGGGGTTGTAAAACAGGTATCTCCCCGGCAGGAGAATCTTCCGCATAGGAATAATCCCGGTAACTGAAACCGAAAACAGCAGCCACGCATAAACAACAAACTAATAATATTTTAAACCTCATTTATCTACTCCTTTAACTTAAAAGTGTGGTCTTCTCCATTAAAAGACAATATCACTTTATCGGCATAAATCTTCTTTATCTGTATCTTGCCTATAGAAGAGCCTTCTTTTAACACCAGGTCATTCATAATCACTACAGATTCACCTGCGGGGTCATAAAGAATGCCCTCAAGCAACACATCATCAAGGGATTCCAAAGTTCCGTATGTGATTGTAAGCTTACCGTCTTCGGTAACCAGAGGGATAAAAGGATCCCTGCGGCCCCGGCTCTCGTATTTAAAAGAGGCGGGCTCTTCCTGGGCATACATTAGGGTACAAGAGGCAAGAACATAAGTGATAAGGCACAAGCCTATTGTCATTGCGAGGCGCTGCTTGTCATTCTGAGCGTTAGCCCCGTACCAAATTTTTATATTTGGTTCGGGGTTAGCGAAAAATCTAAACGGGTAGATCCTTCGTCGCCTGACTACTGCAGGCTCCTCAGGATGACATCGGCTTCGCTTGCGCTCGCAATGACTATATTGTGGATAATTATAAATAATCATGTTTCATTTAATATATAGGTATTAACCAGCACATATACAAGGTGGTGCGTAAAATCTTTAGGGTCAGAACTTATCTTGATATCCGATATACGCATAAATATATCGGCATTCTCTAGTTTGTTTAAAAAGGTACCGAGTTGATGGTAACCGCATACAGCCTTTATTGAAATAGGAAATTTCTGATAAGCGCTCAAGGCCGTATTCTGCTGTTTTTCAGAAACTACAGGGTACGGCTTTATTGAGACAATCTTGACACCCGAGTCCTTAGCGATCTCCGAAAGGTCCCTTAAGAGACTTGATATCTCCTGTTTTGTGGATAGCTTCTTCTTGTGCTGTGAGATGTCTTTCCTTGCCTTTTCTATCTGCGCTTTGTACCTGGGTATACTGGCAACCGCGTTCTCATGGTCGGCCAGCTGCGTCTTAAGCTGTCTTAATTTAGGGACCGTCTGCAATAAAGACGAGATTGTGGGCCTTAAAAAGAGAGTATAATTAGCGACTAAAAGGCATAAGGTTATTATGCCGTATAATATGAGTTTCTGGTTCCTGGCTATCTCCTGCCTAAAGTTTTTCAAAATAACTCCTTCCGGACTGAAAATAGCATACAATCGTAAAATTCATTACCTCGGCAGCGCCCAGATTCTCTCTCTGGACAGATGACAGCTTTATATCCTCAAAATCCTTGAAGAAAGATTCATTATTCTTTAAAGAATCTATAAATCTTCCTACTATGGCTGTGGCGTCTTCTGAGCCTGATGATACAGCAGTGCCCTGAAGCACCAATGTCTCCTTATCCTTTGGCTGAATAGGGGCCTGCTGCATATGGCCGCCTCTTACCGGAGCACGCGGCTGGTTATCGGGTTTTACGTGTTCTACGCTTAAGGACAGCGAGTTAAGCCACATTCCGTCTATCAAGGAATTATTCAAATCATACAGTTTTTTAGCCCATACAAGACTGCCTGACCTTAGCGAATCAATAACAGCAACCTTGCCCGCTAAAATATCAAACTCTTTCTTAAGCGCCACGGCTATCTTATACTTCGGCATTATAGTGCTTAGTCTCGCGTTTACAGCCGCGAGCTTCTTCTGCTGCATAGCCGCAAGCAGGCTTAATACTACCTGGCTGAATATAATAACAACAATAATGCCGACTATAAGCGGGACAGGGGCAATTTTCGGAAATTTTATATTCAGCCCGGAACCCGGTTGTTTCCGGTTTTTGTGCAACTCTTTAGGTATAAGATTAAGTTCTATCACGATATTAAGGTTTCCTTAAGGCTAAACCTGTTACAACAGCTAGTTGGGGCGCTGTTTCTCGCGCGACTTTTGAATCGATATCTGTTGACAACTCAATATTCGTCATGGGGTTCCATCTTTGGGTGTCCCTGCCTAAATTCTCTTTAAGCAGGTCTTCGGTCACCCTGGGTATTGCCATGCCGCCGCTTATATAGACCTTGGAGACATTATTTCCGTGCTGATTTTCATAAAAATCAAATGATAAGACTGACTCATCCGCCAGGCGTGACAATACCTCTGCTACAGGCTCCTTAATGGATTCTTTCTCTTCTCCTGAAAGTTCTTCAAAGCGCGCCAGTTTCTCCTCGAGCATCTTCAGGGCCTCTGCGTCGGATATTGAAAGGTTATCAGCTATGAGCTTTACAACGCCTTTTCCGGCTATATCTATATCCCTGGATAAGTATGTCTTTCCGTCTTTTACTATATTAAGGCTGCTCTTATTATAACCTATATTAAGTAAACCGCATACATCAGTATTGTCAATACCGGTATTTATAAAGCTGTTGGCAAGAGCAAATGAATCCACATCAAAGATTACAGGCTCAAAACCGGCCTCAGAGAGTATCTTCATCTGGCTCTGTATCAGGTCTTTCTTCGCGGCTACCATGACAACACGCATCCTGTTGCCTTCAAGGTCTTCGGTCTTTACCGCATCGAGCTGTATATCTTTTATATCATAAGGCATGACCTTCTCTGCCTCAAACCTTATGGCATCAGAAAGCTCGTCCTTGCTCATTGAGGGCATATCTATGTAACGGGCTATAACAGTAGGGCCTGATATTGAAGCTATCACCTTTGTCCCTGAAACTCCTAATTCAGAATGCGCCTGGCTGATAGCTTTTATGATATTATCACCAACAGGCTTAATGGAATACTTAACAAGCACTGGCTTGTCTTTCGCGTTTGATATGGCCGCGGCTTTTACAGAATACCCGCCTATATCCAGCGCCGCGTAAATATCTTTTTGGTTCTTCTTCATAATCTGCATAATAGACCTTTTAAAATATAGCTTCTTCTTAAAAAGCTTCTCTTCCGGTTTCCTGCCATGATGTCAGAACAACAGTGCCTGCTGATAAAAAATTCATATTCTCTATAGCATCCATAAATGTCTGGTCAAAGGTGAGGGTTATGTTGCCGCTGATGAATGCTCCGTCCTTATTGCCGCCTTCGTCATCGATAACTCCTCCTGCCCATAACCCGCCTGTGGCGTTGACTGTTCCCGATACCTTAAGGTCGTCTGTCGCGAGCAGGCATCCTTCCAGCGTAACCGTTCCTGATATCTGGCAGTCTCCTGATGTTATAACAAGAAAACCACCAATATTGACATTACCACCTATGTCAAGATCTCCCGCGCCTTCGACATATATCACGTTCGGTATCCCGTTAGGCTCATCATACCAGAAGTCTGCGGGAAAGCTGCCGCTTCCCCAGTCATCAACATCTACCACATGGTCAAAAACGTCGCTGGCCTGCTGGGCCTGGGCCATGGTATAGAGTAGATTGTAATCGATATCTGTTGAGAAGTCTATGGGTTCTCCGGCAGTTATCGTACCTGTTATGTTTTCAGGATGCGCGACATCAAGCATACCGTCTTCATTATAAAAGACGTCACCTGTTATGTTATAAGCATTACCTTTAAGCGTAAGATTACTAGCGCTGTAAAGGGCATTATCAAAAAACTCATCATTGGCTATTATCTCAGCAGCCGCCTGTAAAGTGACTTCTGCTCTCGGGCTTGCTGTGCTCGAAGGTGAATACCCGGTACTGCTTATTGTATATTCTGTCGGGGATAAGGGGGTGCTGGCAGCAACATATTGGGCTGTAACAGGAGGGCCTCCTAAATTACCTGTTGATAAGGGATTTGAAAGGTTTTGCAAAGCAACATCAAGGCCTGATTCCGCGGCATAAAACGCCCTTGTGGAGTTTATCCTGTTCTGGCTTATCTTCATAGCTTGAATAGCAGCGTAAAAGAATGTTCCTAAGAATATTACAAGAAGCAGTAATAACAGATATACCAAAATGAGTGCTATGCCCTTATTTTTCTTATGCAATAACATCTAATTCCTTAATGTCGCCGCGCTGTTTAATGTAAGCGATACATTGCGCTGTACAGCGCCTGATACAGCCCCTACAGGCTTGGTAAGCGTAAAAGCCATGGAAACTGTGCTTCCTGTAATAGTATAATTAACCGTTGATATTGAATTGGCCATGACCCTTTGGGCACCGCTTGTCCTGTTAAAAGACATAAGCATCGAGCCGTCCTGCTTAAAAAGGCTTATGTTTGACGCTGTCAAGTTAACTGTTAACGGAAAATCCGCAGCCATCAAAGACGGGTCTGTGCAGGTATATTTGCGGATTTGGTTTATACCTTCTGTCGTCTGAAACGGGTAATATGCGCACGCGCCCTGCCAGTTTGTATTTCCGTTTATATCAAAGCCGTTGGTTACCGGAAATGCGATAAGGTCATAGCTGTCACCTGTGGCAGGGTCCGCTATTTGCGAAATATAGGTAATCATTGCGGAATCCGCCTGGCGTAAATCATCTGCAAGCTCATCAGCCGCGAATGACGCGCTGTTGCTTAAATCGGTTATGGCACTTAGCGTATAATAAGAATTAATAGAACTTATAAGCAGGGTAAATATAGCGGCGCTTATAAGACTTAAAAGCCCTACAACAATCATGACCTCTATTAATGTAAAACCGCTCTTTTCTCTGCGTAAATGTAACGACCTGGATATATCATACAATCTTCTCATCTCTGCTCCACAAGCATGTCAACAGATACTGACTTCTGCCTGTTGGATTCTTCCTGCCATGTTATATTTACGGTTACTGGTATTGGAATCTGTGTAGTATCCGCGGCTATGCTGACCTGTTCGGTATTATTTATATTACCAAGCGCGTAAGTCCTGGATGCTATCGTGCCGGTAACATCCACTTCACGCCTTAACTGTTCACACACAGCTCTTATATCATTTGAGGCGATATTCGTATCTTTGGCAGTCTGCATGATAGACATGCACCTGTTTAAGGTATATAAGGAAGAAGCGATAAGAGTCGCTGATATGCCTATCGCGATAACAACCTCCAAAAGCGTAAAACCTCTTAAACTGGCATTGAATTTCATCAGTTTATCGCTGTGTCAGCCGGGCCTGCCTGTCCGCCTTCCCTGGCAGTTATCCTGCCTGTTTCGTCAGTATAAAAAGACCTGTTGCCTGTACGCGTACGGACCTGCGGGTCCGCGTTTAGAACAAATGACACAGGGGTGACTCTTTGGTATGTATATACATAACCTGATTTAGTGCCTGAGGCTAAACTGAAATCTATGTAAGCAGGGCCTGCGGGGCCTGCCGTTCCTAATGCTGCTAAGTTGTCAGGATACTGATGGGGGACACTTCCCGCGTAATAGCTTTGGCAGGCAGATACTATGGTTTTGCATGAGGCTATCGCGACAGTCTCGTTAGCGCTAATCCTGTTACGCAGCATCATGGATATGGACAATCCGGCTAAAAGCGCTATGATAGCCACAACAACCATTATTTCCACTAATGTAAAAGATTTTTTATGCCTAAAGATGCTATACATTAATCCTATGCCTTATACATATAATAATATATAATATAAGTTTAATTTATAAACAGATAAAAGTCAATAATAATATATCGTCATTGCGAATAACAAAAGAATAGGTAATATAATAATATTCTTTTGATGAGATTATGTTATGGGCAGATTATTAGTAAGGTCCATAACCACGCCTGTTTCGTCAACACTAAAAACTCTCGTTCCTGTAGTACCGGGTCTCACAGGAGCAGCTGTACAGGTAAAGGTGTCCGCGCTCAGGTTTGATATGACAAAGGTATATCCCTGTTTTGTGCCTGAAGCCAGATTGGAGTCTATAAAAGGCGGGTTTGATACAGGCATGGACATCTGTGCCAGGGTTCCGTAGGTATTGGGAGTCTGCGATGTCCTGAATGACTCCTCTGCCGTGCTTATCGTTCTTAAGGAGGCTATGGCAGCTGCTTCATTGGCATTGTGTTTTGCCCTGAGCAGATTGGGTATTGCTACAGCTGCAAGCAATGCTATAATAGCAACTGTAATCATAACCTCAATAAGCGTAAAGCCCCTTTTTTCGCTCTTGATCATATAGCGCTTTACTCCCTATTTTTATTTAATAAACCGTAATATTAATGAAAAGGACCCTTAAACCAGGGCCCTTTTCATTTTTTAGCTTTAAACAGCTTGTCGAAACGTTACTCTATAGGCCTGTTGTTTGTTACATCCCATACCACGCCTGTCTGGTCAACGGTAAATGTCCTTGTTCCTGTCTGGCCCGCGACCTGCGGACTAGCTGTTACCGTATAAGTGTTCGGGCTAAGGTTACTCATTACAAAATTGTAACCCTGCTTTGCTCCTCCTGCCAATATCTGGTCGATATATGCAGGTCCGCCGTTCGGCGGAGCAAGAAGATTAGCAAGGGTACCGTATGTAACAGGATTCTGGTTTGCGCGGTATGACTCCTCTGCAGAGCTTATTGTCCTTAAACTGCCTATTGCAGCGGACTCATTGGCATTGTGCCTTGCCCTTAAGAGGTTAGGTATGGCTATAGCGGCCAATAATGCTATGATAGCGACAACAATCATCATTTCAACAAGAGTAAAGCCCTTATTTCCTTTTATCTTCATATGTTTTCGCCCCCTTTCGCCCCTGGATGGGTCGTTTTTTTGCCTGCGTCATAGCAGGCTTAGCCTGCCTTTATCAGCAGGCAGGTATTAGGTATAATGTATATATGATACCCTCCTCCGTTTAAAAGATAACACAATAGACAGCCGGTGTCAATATAAAGAGCCCTTTTTAATGATATTTTTATTATTATAACACATAAGCGGGCATTAGCTTACAATTTCGGTTATCTTAAATATAGGCATAAATATCGCAAGAACAATACCCCCTACAACCACGCCAAGAAACAGTATAATGATCGGCTCCATAAGGCTCGTAAGGCTTGCCACAGCCGCGTCAACCTGTTCATCATAAAAATCTGCTATTTTGCTCAACATCTTCTCAAGCTCGCCGGACTGTTCGCCCACGGATATCATCCTGACAACCATAGGAGGAAATACCGGTGCCTTGGATAAAGGCTCCGCGAGGTTCTTGCCTTCTCTTACGGCATCCTTTGCCTTATTAACGGCAATCTCGTCAATCCTGTTGCCGGAGGTCTTTGCGACAATATCAAGGCTTGTCAATATGGGCACTCCGCTCTTTACCAGGGTTGAAAATGTCCTTGAGAACTTGGCGACACTTACCTTTTTTATAATAACTCCAAAAACAGGTAATTTTATGGCAATGTTGTCAAACATAAATTTTCCTCTTTCAGTCTTTGCGTAACGTACCAGGATAACCGCAAACACCGTAAAACCGATAAGACCGTAAAAAAACCAGTTGCGTACAAAATTACTAACCATAAGAAGTATCTGGGTAGGAAGGGGGAGGTCACCTCCAAGCATATCGAATATTCCTTTAAAAGTAGGCACTACCTTTACAAGAAGAAATATTGTAATGGCTATTGCTATTGTGATTACGGCAATAGGGTATATCATGGCAGATTTTACTTTGCGCTGTAATGAGGCGGTCTTTTCCATATATACCGATACCCTGTTTAATATCTCGTCAAGCATTCCGCTTGATTCGCCTGCCTTTACCATATTTATGTATAATACGGAAAATATACGCGGGTGCTTTGAAAGGGCCTGGGAAAAACTGGAACCTGTCTCAACATCATCGCGCAGTTTCTTTATGACCTGCCCGAAACCCTTATTATCGGTCTGCTGGCTTAATACATCGAGCACGTTTACAAGCGGTATGCCTGCCTCTACCATCGTGGAAAGCTGCCTTGAAAATATAACCAGGTCATCGAGCTTGACCTTTTTAGCGACAGGGGCGCCCTTCTGCTGAGGGGCTGTATCTTCCCGCACAGATATAATGGTAAAATCCTGTTTTCTTAAAAGCTCTATAAGGTTCTCCCTGTTCTTGGCATCAGCGCTTCCGTTTACTGTCTTGCCTGCCGGGCTTTTTACGGTATACTGAAAATGCGGCATGTTCTGCTCCTGTGTTATTTGATATTATTCATGCAAAGCTGTAAGCTGTAAGCTGTAAGTTTTAAGCTTTAAGCTTTTTTTGAAATCCTGACAACATACATCCAATTTCATCAGTTAATATTGATAACTGTTGGTAATGTTTCTTGTCTATATATTTTAAATCATAAGCCAAAAGTAAATGATATTTTGTCTCCTCTAAAGAGCTGTCAGCCACATTGAGAAAATGCGCAAAATCTTTATCGCTTCTTCTTTTATAACCTTCAACGATATTGGTAGCTATAGAAGAAGCGGACCTTCTTAATTGTGTTATTAAACCATATTTTTCGGTAGCAGGAAATATTTTAGTAAATTTGTATATTTCCAAAACCAATTCATGGGCTTTTTGCCAAGCTTTTATATTCTTGAATGTATATGACATTTGATTTTTGCTTATAGCTTACGGCTTACAGCTTAAAGCTTATTCCTCGGTCGTTATCCTCAATACCTCTTCAATGGTAGTTAATCCCGAAAGCGCTTTTTGAAAGGCATTGTCCCTTAAAGTCTTCATACCGTGGGAAACGGCATACTCTTTTATATCATCCGAAGACTTGCCTTTTACCACCATCTCCCTTATTGTATCATCTATTAGCAATATTTCAAGTGTTCCCATTCTTCCGCGGTAACCTGTATTATTGCATTTGCTGCATCCTGTACCGTGGTAAAATACAGCGTTCTTTGGCGGGTTTATATTAAGACGCTTTAAAACCGACGGTGTAACTTCACAAGGCTCTTTACAGCCTTCGCATATCTTTCTGCAGAGCCTCTGCGCGGCAACAGCTACAAGGCTTGATGTTACAAGAAAAGGTTCGACCCCCATATCGATAAGGCGTGTTATCGCTCCGCAGGCATCATTGGTATGAAGAGTGCTTAATAATAACTGGCCTGTAAGAGATGCTTTGATGGCTATATCAGCTGTCTCAAAATCTCTTATCTCTCCGATAAGCACTATATCGGGCGTCTGGCGCAGTATAGAACGTAACCCCGCTGAAAAGGTAAACTTTATATCGGGGTTTACCTGTATCTGGGTTATTCCTTCGACCTGGTATTCAACAGGGTCTTCTATGGTGACTATATTCTTCTCCGGGGTATTAAGCTGTGTTATTATAGAATAGAGCGTTGTCGACTTTCCGCTTCCTGTAGGGCCTGTTACAAGTATCATGCCATACGGTTTGTTTATTGCCTCTTCAAATAGCTTGAGGGGTTCAGGCAGGTAGCCTAACTTATCCAGGCCTATGCTGAGGCTTGTCTTATCAAGCGCCCTCATAACTACTTTACTTCCATGGCTTGTAGGAAGTATGGATACCCTGAAGTCAACTTCCTTATCACGCATCCGTATCCGAAAACGCCCGTCCTGCGGTACGCGCCATTCGGTAATATCCATTCCCGACATTATCTTTATGCGGGTAAGGACGGCGTTTTGGTCCTTTTTTGGCAAAGAAAAGGCCTTGCGCAGTGTCCCGTCTACCCTGTATCTTACACGAAGGCTTTTCTCCTGAGGCTCGACATGAATATCAGACGCGCGGCTCTCAAGCGCTTCTGTTATCATCAGGTTCACTACTTTTACTATAGGCGCTACTTTGCTCTGTTTTGTAATCTCCGCGACATCAACTATATCTTCGTTTTCAGCAGCCGTAAGCTCCATTGAATCGCTCTCTCCGGCCTCTTTGACTTCTTTGAGTATCTGGGCAAGCTGTGTAGACTCCGCCCCGTAATAGTTGTTTATGGCGCCTGATATCTCCTTATCCGTGCTTATTACAGGGTCTATCTTGTAATGAGTCAGTATCTTAATATCGTCTATGGCAAATATATTTAATGGGTCCGCCATACAGAGGGTCAGGTTATCACCCATCCTCGATACGGGAATCACCTTATACTGCTTTGCTATTCTTTCGGGTATGAGTTTTACGACTTGAGGGTCCACTGAAAAACGGGACAGATTGAGTATGGGCAGGTTTAAGCTCGAGCTTAAAAGAAGCGCTAAGTCTTTCTCCTTTATAAAACCTTCTTTAAGCAGTATATTACCGAGGTTGCCTCCTTCGGCCTTCTGTATCTCTATGGCCTTGTTAAGCTGTTCTTTTGTTATGAGCTTGCTGTTCTCCAAGGCATCGAGCAGTTTCTTTTTAAGTGAAGTTACCATTTAAGTTTCCTGGTCACCTGCGGTTACCCTGACTATTTCTTCAATACTGGTCAGACCTTTTGCGGCTTTCAATATGCCGTCTTCGCGTAATGTTACCATGCCGGAGTTTTTTGCCTGCTCCTTAAGCCGGGCCTCTGTGGAGTTATCCATTATAAGCCGCTTTATCTCTGGGTCTAAAGAGAGAGCCTCCATTAATCCTATTCTTCCTTTATACCCTGTCCCAAGGCAGAACTTACAGCCTCTGCCTTTGTAAAAAGTCTTGATTGAATTATCCTTTACTCCTATACTCTTTCGCAGTCCGTCATCTATCGGATAAGGTTCTTTGCATTTATCACATATCTTTCTTACAAGCCTCTGGGCAATAATCATCACAACAGAAGAACTGATTAAAAAGGGCTCAAGCCCCATGTTGACCATTCGCGTTATAGCTCCTGTGGCGGTATTGGTGTGTATTGTACTTAATACCAGGTGCCCTGTAAGCGCCGCCTTTACCGTGATATCCAGAGTATCAAAATCGCGGATTTCACCAACCATTATTATATCGGGGTCCTGTCTCAAAATTGAACGCAAAACAGACGCGAAGGTAAGGCCTATATCAGGTTTTACGTTAACCTGGTTTATTCCTTTTAAGTCAAACTCTATGGGGTCTTCCACTGTCACTATATTCTTCTCAGGGTCGTCTATATGATGCAATATGGAATACAGCGTTGTTGTCTTGCCGCTTCCTGTGGGGCCGCAGGCAAGTATCATTCCATGAGGCCTTAAAGAATTTGATTTGAGAACATTCAGAGACGTATCTGAAAATCCGAGTTTTTCGACATCAAGCGTTGCGTTCGCCTGGTCAAGCACCCTTATGCCCGCTTTCTCTCCCGAGCTTGAAGGAAGTATGGATATCCTGAAATCTACAGACCTGTTCTTTATCTTCAGTTTGAACCTGCCGTCCTGCGGAAGGCGCCTTTCAGCTATATTGAGTTCTGACATGACCTTTATTCTGGATATCACAGCCTCGTGAAGTGTCTTTGGCAGGACGCGGGCAATTTGGAGCATGCCGTCTATGCGGAACCTTACCCTTGTCTCGTTCTCCATGGGTTCAATAAGAATATCGCTCGCCTTAAGTTTTACAGCCTCAGATAATATCATGTTGGTAGCCTTTACAATAGGCATTTCCTGAGTAAGCTTGACAAGGTCTTCGGCTTTCAGGTCATCTAAATCCTGCGTTGTAACAAGCAGATCGGGCTCTTCCATGTCTTTTACGACATCCTCTATCTGGTTATGGGTATGTTTCCCGTAATGCTCTTCAATAGCCGCGTCTATAGAGTTACTGTCAGTAAGCACAAGCCGGACATCAAATCCTGTGAGAGATTTTATGTCATCTATGGCAAATATATTTAAAGGGTCCGCGACAGCGATAGTTATGGTGGGCCCCATCTTGGAGAGGGGGAGTATGTGGTAGTGGCGGGCTATCTCCCTGGGTATCATCTCGATAACCGCAGGGTCAGCATTATATTTAGCTAAATTTATAAGGGGGATATTAAGGTCCTGGCTTAAGGTTATAAGCAGGTCCTTCTGCTTAACAAGCCCTAAGTCAATCAGTATCTGGCTTAGTTTGCCGCCTTTTTCTTTCTGAAAAAGCAAAGCCTTATCTAACTGGTCCTGGCTTATTATATTGCTTTCTAAAAGCTTTTTAGTTATTCTATCCTTTAGAGACAGAACCATAGTAGCGTTTTATCGATTCTTTGATATCGGTTTGAGTACTTACAAAGACCTGAACCTTACAGTTTGTGATAAGCTCGACATCCTCTATGGCATGCGTATTAAGCGGGTCAGACATCGCGACAGTAAGTGAATTTCCGATCTTATCAATGGCTATGAGGTTATACTGGCTGGATACGTTTTCAGGTATAAGCTTTACTATATTGATGTCAACTTCATAATTGGTAAGGGGTAAATACGGGTAGCCGAATTGCGTGGTAAGAGACTGCGCTATCTGCTCTTCTGTGGCAAATCCCAGGAGAACAAGTATGCCCCCTAAAAGGCCCCCTTTCTCCTTCTGGAGGGCAAGTGCCTTCTGAAGCTGGCGCTGGCTTATCACCTTCTTATCAACAAGCAGTTCTCCGAGTTGTTTTGATATAAGTCTTTTTGGCGGCGTTATCATGCATTAAACCCTTACCGTGTTTTTGCCCTCGTCTTTTGCCTGCTTAAGCAGGCTTACTGCCTTATCTATAAGTTCTTTACCTGGGGCGCCGTCTATCGGATTCTCGGCAAGGCCTGCGCTCACTGTAAGAAACTCAGCCTCTTCCCGGGAATTA
>CAZBMI010000002.1:0-15349 GCA_964492885.1 uncultured Planctomycetia bacterium
GCCTGGCGTTTACCGAGTCTCTCATATATAATGAGCAGCTCTTCAGCCAGATAGGTTCTTTTTGGGAAACAGCAAGGATACACGGAAAGGCGACATTTGTACTTGATGATAATTTGAAAAATACCATAAGTTTTGTAGTGAAAGAATATAGCGAGGACGGTATTGTAAGCGCGCAGCAGGAGACATATGTACCCGAGAAGAAAGAGCTTTCAATGCTCTTCAGCCAGGACAATAAGCCTGTCAAGGATATGATAGGATTCAAAACTTCTTCCAAGGGCACGATAGTGACGGAATTCGTAATTCATAACAATATGATTAGTGTTGACGCTGAAGGGGGTTATATAGTATCAGCTACTACATATAATATCTCTGCCGCAAGGGGTGTAGAATCCGGACAGACACAAGCAAAGAATGTCTATGACTCAGGAGCGCTGATAGCAATTACTGACAAGTATCAGGCCATGCAGACGCTTATCATGGGCGGAACGGTAAGAAGATACGCAGCAACAGAGTATTCAGCCGGCACGGAGGAGTGGTTTGATTATACCGCCAATACATGGCGCGATTCGGAAGAATTATCAGGCAACATAACTGATATATACATGTTTGCAAAGAGTACGCAAGACAGCGGTATGTTCTATGATATAAGCAGTAGCATAGTTCATTATGCCAGGACAGGAGAAGGGATTACGCTTTATTCGGCATACGGGATTTTTGACATAAACTGGGGCTCATCTGTTGATGCAGATGAAAATGTTTCAGGCGCACAGATGGAATTCAGAAAAGCAGATACGCTTGAAATGGGCAATAGCAGAATCGAGTTCAGAGTTCTTGGCGCGGATGAGAATAACGGCTGCCCAGGTATAGATAAACAAGTATTTGACAGCAAAGGCAGGGCATTAAAGACATTCAGGTTTACACTGGATAAAGGTATACAGGTGCGGCCGGACAGGGAAGGTATAAACGAGTTCCTGGGTATTGATTACCAAGGGAGCCTTGACGGTACCGGCAGCGGTAGGCAGTACATAGTGCTCTCCAGGGCTTCATCTATGAGCAAAAACGCCAAAGATATAGTTCTTACTTTTGACGCCAAAGACGGTATATTCAGCGCAACATACGTAGACGGAGATTCGCCTAAACATATACAGTACAATGATATGAGATTCGTAAAAGGAGAAGACGGAATATACAGCAGGCAGAATATAGAGATATATGCCAGAAGAATTGACAAAGAGAGTATTGATGCTCAGACAGGATTAGTAAACGATGGGAAGAAGTGGATACCTGTAACTCTCTCCCCGGATGGAAGATACGCAATGTTTAGAGCTGACAGCGACAGCGCGGGTACAGGCATCTATTTTTACAGCAGGGATTCAGAAATAGGTGAATATATCCTGCAAGAGAGAGCTGCTGATGTCAAGAAGGGCCAGATACTGGCGGTATACAAGATTGACCTGAAAGAAGGCAGAATACTGGAAGACGCCAAACCACTTGGGGCTATGGACAAAAATGTCAAGATAGGCGATACAGAGATAGGTTTGAACTGGAGCATTGATGACCAGTTTGCAGGCATAGGCATAGCAGGCTGGACCTGGATGAAGGAACAAGAGATATTAAATGTATCCTGGCCAGGGTCAGACCAAAAAGTTAACTTGACATTTACTTATGATGAAAACGGCAAGCCGATAGCATATATATCAGATGGATATGGAAACATACAGGAGAATATGCAGAGAGACCTTTCAAGGGCAGATTCAAAAGAGCTTGCGGATGTTTATAGTGATAAGAGTACGCACTGGTTAAGCGCAGAGACGGCTGACGGAACTGTCAGGTATCTTATAAATAGTATGTATGTTGACTCTGACGGAAACCTTATGATAAAGGCTGCCACGGATGTTGAGATACAAAATATGAGCATTGCGCTTATGGAAAGAAGTGCCTGCGGAGACGATGCCCCTGTTATTGCCAGCGGAGTGTTCTCTGCTTTTAAACTTATATTAAATACCGATGGCACGGTGACAGCACAAAAGATGGACACCAATACAATTAATAGCATAAAAGAGATGATATCCGAGAACAAGGATATGGCTAATATGACTGTTGGTGAGCTTATTGATATATTGGGCAAGACACACCATTCATATATAACAGAAGAGGGCACGATAAAGGGGCTATCATCACTATATCCCATGGAACAGCCTTACGCATGGCTTAATACAGACAGCGCTTCTATCAGAAGAGAGGATAGGGCCTCTGATGTGTGGCCTGAGCTCAATATTGAATCCTTCTTACGTCAGGAAGACAGAGAAATTCCGGAAAACGCTGTAAATAGTATAAATATAGCTGATATAGAAAAAGCGCAATTGCTCTATCAGATAGAGTTTAGTATGGCTGATTTATCAGGAGCAGACGGTTCAAAGGCAGGATTTTTAGAGCAGATACGCTTTGCCGGTATTTATGCGGGAACGCTTTTGCAGATAGAGTTTTTATCGCAGGAAGCTGCGGAATATCAAAGCTCTTATGATGTTAAAGACGCAGATGTTAGCAGGGCACACATAGACGGAGAAGGGGCAATACTTATGGCCTCTGACACAGGTTTCATGTTTATCAGGCAATATACAGATGGTTCCTCGCTGGTAAGCGCCATGAAAGACCCGGCCAACTGGATTAGCGGAGATGTCTATTTTGAGGAGAATATCACAATAAGCGGGGCAGGAGATATCAACGGTAATTATACCAGGACCATACATATTGGTGCTGACGGAACCTCGGAACCGAATATCGATATAAAACTTTATAAAGGCCACAATGCCGTAGCTGTGGATACATATTCGGCATTTTCGAATTTAGCTACTGAGATTGAACCAAAGATGTCCGTAGCAACCGGCAGCGAGCTCAATTTTAATTTGCCGCGCATATCCGTAACACGCACTTTGCTGGGTAAGACCATGGACATGGGCGCTGCAGTGGGGTCATTCACAGCATGGGCGGTATTAAAAATAGCCCATATCGGAATAACGGCATATAACAAATCATTAGGCATGGATACTTCCGATGTTACAGAAGGCTCTGATTTTATCGGCAGGGCTGTTTCATACCTGGAGTATAAGACAATCCAGTTCTCAACAAATTTAAGCAGGGAGAAGATAGATTCTCTAGGTTTCCAGGAAAAAGCGATTGTCATGACTGTAGCGGCTTTTGACGCTGTTACTACTGTACTTACGGGCATAGCAATCGCAACAGGGATACTATCAGGTGTTGGAGCGCTTTTAAGAGGGGCCGCCTCAGCTGCTGTAAGAAAGATACTCTCAAAGATAGCATCAAATGTAATATCCTTAAGAACATGGGCAGGCATAATGCGCAATCAGGCAGTTCGGTATTTCATGCTTGTAAGGGGAAGCGAGCTTATGAAGTATGCTGTATCTGATATGGATATAAGCCGCAACGCGAAAGAGGCAATAATAGGTATACTCGATATTTTACCGTTTATGGTCGCCTTTATGCCCTCGGGATTTGCGAAGAAGGGCATATTGCAAAGAGCGCGCAATTCATTCGCTTCCCTGAGAAGCAATCCGGCGGCCTGGGCGAAATCCGCGATAAAGAGCCCTGCAGTTTTCATGCCACTTGCAGGCGCGGCTTTTGGCATAGGTTATGCGTTGTGGAAAAACGCAAGTGCTGCTGATTACGCCTTAAAAGGGCTGTTTACAGGTCTATTCGCAGGGCTTATCTGGAGCGGGGTCGCGGCTCCGATTGCGCGAAGCTTAAGGAAGGCCAGGGGAGTATCTAATGTTGATAGGACATCGCTGTTTAAAAATTATCTGAATACATACAGACAGGGCTCCAATACAGCGAAGGTAATGCATTGGGCATCCCCGGCCGCAGGAACTGCTGCATCAGCCCTCTATCTGCATTATAATGATTTTAATTACAGCGATCTTTCAGACTGGGCTGAATTGCTGGGAACAGGTATTGCTGTAACACTGTTATCTCTCGGAGCGGCAAGAGCAGCGTCAGCTGTTAATAACTTTAAGATAAGAAGTATTATCAGTAACGCGCCGTTTATTACAGGCGCAGTATCAGGCGGAGTATATTCATTGGCGTCTCAGGATGATACAGACAGCACCTTTGACAGGCTGTTAAGAGGAGCATTTTACACGGCTGCCGGCGGTATTGCTGCTTTTCTGGTGAGCAGAATGCTTATGCAGGGTTATAACCAGCTGCCGGATCTCATAGCAAACAGCGGTAACAAGCTCCGCATTTTAGGTGCAGTTTACACCCAGCAGAGCGTGCTCGCGGCCGTGATGCTTCAGGCGGAGAGGTCGATACGCGTTGTCTATAACATGGCTGTGTTATTCGGCGGCATGAACCTGTTCCTCGGCGCTTACGCAAGGATATTTAATTTGGAGCATATGACTGAATTTGACCCAACCGGCACAGGATTCCTGAGATTCGGATATGATAAGGGCCAGGGCATGAACGTTATAGAACTTAATCTTGCCAATGTCGTAATTATACCTTTCTATTTCAGCTCCGAAGGCGGCGTATCAGGCCTTGTAAAGGAGGCTTCTTCCGGCGTTTATAATCTCATATACTCACCAACGATGTGGGCGTTTGCTCTTGGAATACAAGCGGCCCGCTTGTTAATCCCAATACTTGCAAAAACCCCTGTTCTGGGTACAGCGATGAGACGCGTGGCAAGCGTGGATATAACAAAAGAGATGAGACTGCCTAAGAACTCATACATGGCCCGAATGGTTGAGTTTTTATGGGAAGAGGGTTTTCATGAGGCCCTGCCCGGGGCATTCTTCGGGTTTATGCTTCCTGAAGGCAGTGTGCACTCAGAGGTTGCGCAGGAGCTCTTTAGCAGGCGGCCCGGCCTTGGCGCTATTGATATGAATACAGTAAGCCAGGTTATGCCCGGTACTGTTATGGATAATATAAGGAAGATAACCACTGCGGATAGTGCGGATTCAGAGGCTCAAAAAGCATATAAAGCCGCGGGAATTACCGATGCAAAGATAAGCTATGAGGAGTTTAACAGTATTGAGGCCTTCCGCACAGCAGTTGCCATTGACATAGCCTCCAGAATATCTATAAGCGAATCCGGCATAACAAAACAGTCAATAACGCTTTCAAGAGAGTTTATATCCGAGATATCGCAGGCTTTATCCGGTATGGGTATCTCAGAGAATATATCCGCTGTTATTGATTACGCCTGCGCGCAGGCTGTGGTCGCGCAGAACAACAGCCTTTATAAGCCATCTGAACAGCTTTCAGATAGCGATATTTCGCAAATGATGTCTTCGCCCGGTAATCTGAGAATTTATATCCAGGGCACAGCGAAGATTTTATCGCTTCTATCAGCTGATTCAGAACAGGCGGTTTCAATACAGTCGAACCTCAGGCGCATCTTCGCATCCGTAGTCAGCACGGATAACGCGAATTACCAGTCTGCTCTGTCGATTTTATTCAGTCTGGGCTCGTGGATAATAAGGGATTCAGGTCTCTCCGTAAAGGCGCAAAGAGAAGTAATAGCCGCGGCTGCCGAGGCAGTTGCTCTTAATGCGGGAGCCCTGATAAGCTCGTTTAATAGTTATACAGAGAATGCGCAGACAGAAGATATCTCTTTATCATCAGGCATAATATCAGCAATAACGGCCCTGGGAATAGATATCCATAACGAGGATGACCCTGTATTAACCGGGCTCTTTAACGCCGCAATCACAGCGGATCCCGGCCTTGCGCAGTCGGTAAGAGGCTGGATGGATGCCATTGAAAACAGGAGTAATGAAGAAGGTTTTGAGGGCATTGATAATATCGAAGCAATATACACGGAAGCCGGCGGCCTCCTGATGCTTATATCAGGCGCCCTTAATATAAGCGATGAGGATATAAAAAGGATATCGGCAGCTCTTTGTGAAGATATAGAGCTTAATGTAAATAACAGGCTTGTGCTAATGTCTTATCTTGTAAATGCCGTCAATTACAGGAAAGAGAAAACGGGAACTGTCTCGGAAGGAGTCTCCGAATCCCTTGAAGTAATGACAGGCTATTTCTTCGGCAGTAAACTGGGTGATTATGATGAATCAGCGCATGTAAAGAAACCATTACTTATAAGCTTCTTATCGGAATATTCAGGCATATCCGTAAAAGGCCTGCTCGAGGCCGCGGAAAGGCTTATAGAAAAGGGTTATGTAAAGGATAGCGAGAACATAAAGAACGCGGTAATCGTAATGATTGCGAAATACCTGGCAGAAAACAATCAGGGCATTGATATGATAACAAGCGACCGTGTCAAGAGCTTTATTGGGGATAACGAGGCCCTATTCACAAAAGCGCTGATTACTCAGCAATTGGACGCGGACAAAAAACAGTTGAAGAACAGGGGCAAGAACGAGCTTTTGGGCATATTATTATCTGATAGAAGCGACAGCGAGATGCGTGTTCTGGCCAGAAACGAGCTTGTATCCAGAATGGACGACACTGAGCGCGCCCCATTCGCGGTTCTCGGTCTTGTCAACGGAAGAGACGAGGAGAGCGATGAGATGGCTCTTGAGGCGGTAAAGGAATATGCAGGCAGGCAGCTCTCCGCAAAGGACACCGCCAGATATAAGGAGCTTGCTTATGAATTTGCAGGTCAGATGAATCTTATAGATGTAATTCTGAGTAAGAATATCAGCATTAAGAATTTTAAAGTCAAAAAAGACGGCAGGGTCCAGAGTGGCTCATTAACGACGGATTCGAGTGCAAATATTGACATCTCCGGTTATGCTGCGGATGATTTTGAAATGAGTATTCTCGAGGATATGCTGGGTGACAGATTAAGTGCAGTCGAGATAAGGCTCTCCGATGCTCAGAGAGAGCAGATATCCGCTGTTTGCGCATTCTACAGAGATTACCACCATGCCCAGTTCAGGACGCCTGAGAACATAAAGAATCTCGATTATATATCGGGCTTATCCGAATATATGAAGCTTGACCGAACCGGCCGCGGCTTTATAGTTAGTAAGAACGCCCCGGATAAATTAAGGGATGCCCTGGGTAAAGAGGTTGAGCTTATTAACTCAATTGTTACTATGTTTGAGAACGAGATGTCGAGGATTCACAATAAGGATTACTACCTGAGCGTGAGGTCATGGAACCAGCTTACCCAAAAAGAGCGCGATGCAAAAACAGAAGAGGCGCGCGGAGATGAGAATAGGGCGGTGGAAGACTACGTAAAGGCAATAACATCCGGGACTGCTTTTGAAGGGCAGGAGATAGAGAATAAGAAAGATTTCTTTATAGGCAGAGGCGGGGCTGACCAGGCGGCCTTCCTGCATAAGATGATAACTCCTAACCAGCTTCTTGAGCTGGGCACCGGTTCGGGCAAGACAGCCGTCCTTACCCCTCTAATGAGCCTGTATCTCGCCGCGAAGGGCATAAAAACCACTCTTGTATTCCCTAACGCAGCGCGTTCGCAGGAGGCATATGAAAAAGAGGAATATAAGAACGCTATAAACAATATTCTTGCAGAGCTGAATATGCCCGGAGCAAAGATACTGGAACTTCTTGAGAACAGGGTGCGCTTAAACGGGCAGGAGATGGGTTCTCTGCAGGCCAATGAAGAGAACCTGCCGGATGTCATTGAAGACAGCATTATCGTTATGACGGATATAGGTACGGCAAATTCCATACGGATGAAGAAAGACACGCGCGCAGACAGCAGTTCATGGCAGAATCTTATAGCCAGCCGTTATGTGATAGTGGATGAGGCGCACACTCTTGCTGACGCGCCGCACCTTGTCATAGGCTCAAACACATCGTCGTTACGCGATATAAACAGAGACGCCTATGATGCCAGTCTGGAAGCTGCGAGATTTCTGTTTGAATTGAGCGTAATTGACGGCAATGAAGACAGTTCATTAAAGGGTTATTTCGAATGGCTCTTTAAACAGCGCGGCACAATAGAAGAGAAATACGCCAGAGAAAAGACAGGCCGGACAGGAAAGGCGCCCACCGACGAACAGATAAGAAAATATGAGAATGACTTAATAGAAGATTATGTAGACAAATATTGCGAAATAAACGGATTGAGAAGCGCGAAAGAGAAAGCCGAATTCTTAGGGTCGCAGAAATATTCTTCGATAAGAGAGGCTATCAGCGCCTTTATAACAGGATTCGGTTCCTTAAACGGCCAGCATTGGGGGCTTGACCACTCAGGCAGCAAGAATACGCAATACAGGGTATTCCCTGTATCCAACGACAAGACAAATATCAATATGAGGTTCGGCCACGCCTACCAGGCAGCGGCATACCAGGTGCTAGGTTTTATATACGGGCTCTATAAAGAAGAAGACTTAAACGAGGCAGGTGCTGTTGAATTCGATACTGCTATGCGAGAGTTTATTACAGAGCGTTCTCTCGTCAACGCAGCTTTTGAAGATTACCTGCTACAACGAATAAACAAGAGTTACCCGAATGTCAAAGGCATAGCAGACCTTAAGGATAACCACTCTGATTTATACTCCTTATTGAAACGCGAATTCGCATTAAACAACCGTGATGCCAGGGCTATAAGGGAATTCAGGCGCTCAGAAAAAGGCGAGGAATTCCTGGCCGGGCTTGACAGAAAACTCAACAGCAATGAGAATCTTGTAAGGGCGTTTATTGAGGAACAGCTCAACATGGTTGAGACAAATCCTGACAGCATCAGGGTTACTGCCAATGCGATAGCTGCAGAGGCAGGTGCTGCGACATTTGTCAGCGCGACGTTATCAGGTGTCAGCGAGTTCTACGCAACAGCCCATAGCATGCTCTCTATGCAGCTTGAAGACCCGTTTTTGGCATATATGTCAGGCCGCAGGGCAGAAGAGGTACAGGATTTCTATATTACGAAAAAAGATACTGCCGGTGTCACGGGACTTATTAACAGCATTAACGAGGGCTATACCGGCAATGTTGTGGTAGGGGGAATAGCTGATATAGATAACAGCTGTTACAGTGATTACATAGAAGAGATAGAAGGCAAATTCGATAACGTGTACATATTCCGAGGCGATACGGTTTATGTGGCTGAAAAGGATGTGGATAACAAGGCGGTAAGGCTTGTGCGTATAAGCGACGAGCTTACCAATAAAGTCCTCAATCCGGCAGACAAAAACCAAAGGAACCTCGTTTTCATAGACAGGGGCAACAAGGAAGGCCTTGATATGGCAGTGAACGAAAATAGCGAAAATGTCCGTTACTTTATACTGGGTGATAAGAACAGTACTCTTGTTACGATGGACCAGACATCGGGAAGAGACCGCGCTGACAGCAAAAAGTACTATATATTATTGGGAGAGTCTTCAGATTTCGGAGATATGTCGAAAATCGATGATATGTCATGGAATGAGATTAAGGCGGTCTTAGGCGGTTCGCTGGTTAAGTTCACAGAGGACAGCAAGACACTGCTTGATATGCTGAAGGATAGATTTTACGCCCTCTATCCTGAGAGCGATTTTGAAGTTTTCATGAATGACGAAAGCAATTCACAGCGCAGCAGGCTTATACGAAGCGTATTTGCTTACAAGGTCTTTGAACGGGCAGAGACAAAGGCGAGAAACGAGCGGAGGATAAAGACCTTAAACAGCGCTCTTGAAGAGACCATACGCTATACTATAAGAGGCATGCAGGCAAGCGCCCTGGAGAGAGGCAGAGAGATGGAGGTTGAGAAGCTTGATAATGTCCGAAGGAATATAGAGAGTAAAATGGAGTACTGCGGAGCTATGTTCAAGTCAACTAAGGCAACGGCAGAGAATGCTCTCAGGGGCTATATAGCGTATATATACAGCACTTTCACGGACGAGATGAAGGCCATTGAGAGCAGTCTGAGTCATGAGAACAGGGCTGTGCTTGATATGTTCAGATACTCATCAAAGCTTGACAAGGGCGGAAACGTAAAGCTACAGTTTAAAACCGAAGGCAGCGAGCCGGTCAGGAGTAATCCGTGGGATAATACATTAGGACTTGCTAAGATGGGGTTCTTTGAGGCTATACGCGCTATAGAAAATAATTTTTCAAGTGAGGACTTAAGATTTGAAGTTGAAGGAAGCCGTTCACAGAAGCTGCCTGATATTGTCAAGATAAGCTATGCGGCGGATAAAACTGCGCAGCTTGAGAACGAGGCAGAGATATCTATAAACCAGGAGGCTGTCGAGACGCAGATGAACGCCCTGCTCTCGCAAGAGGGTTTTGCCGTAAAGGCGGCTTTCAAGATGAACTTGAAGAAGAAGGATCAGGTAAAACGATATGTCTTGGCTGATATCATGAGTCAGGTTGCTGGTAAAATAGGTCAGGCGCAAAAACAAATGAATAAAACTAAACTCGAGTCTCTGACTAAGGCCGTGGCAGCCAGCAGCAGTCCCCCTGAAGAGGTTTTGAATGTTTTATATGCCGTGTCCGAGGATTATGAACAAGCCAGTGACATT
This sequence comes from uncultured Planctomycetia bacterium, assembly GCA_964492885.1. Lineage (GTDB taxonomy): Bacteria > Omnitrophota > Gorgyraeia > JABMRG01 > JABMRG01 > CAZBMI01. Next base: position 10,452 of record CAZBMI010000002.1, read on the forward strand.
ATTGATAATTCAGCGCTGGATGAAGAAATAAAGCCGCTGTTAGCAGCTGCTGTAAGGGCTTTTATACAGCCTCCGGGATTCAAAGGTGACAAAGGGGGCCTGCTTGATACAAGATTACAGGCGCTTAACCTCTCAGCCATGACCGGGCCTGATTCAGATTATAGCATATTATTGAATAGTATTCTAAGCAGCCCGGAGAGTGCCGGAGAGGCTGTTTCAAGCTCGGGGCTTTCTCCTTTTAAAGTTGAGCTTCTAAGATACGCATTATCTTTGAAAGATAGTTTGAATTATAATATACTATTGAATATACCTGATAAGGTTATGTCTGAGTATAATGTTGAAGAGCTGATGCAGGAGCTCAAGGAGTACAATCTGGACAAAATACGCAAAGACGATAAACTAAAAATATATAGTAATATAAAAATCGCGCTGGGAAGAGCTTCGGCATCAGGATTGAAAATAAGCATAAATAAGCAAGAGTGGAGCCCGAACGACGCGGATATGGGCTATTATGATTACTATAGGAAAAATCCGCTCATCGAACTGACGCAGGATGGCAGGTATGTCCGATCATATCACGGAATAACCATGAATTTAGATAAAGATAACGATGACATAATAGTAGAATGTGATGAAGATGCCGCTGCTCCTGCGAAGGCTCTCGCCGAAAAATTACAGTCTGCCATAGGATTCTTAGAGGCAGGGATAAGCTCCGATGCTTCAGGCAGTAAGCTGAGACAACAGCTTGGCAAGGTAAAAACAATGATACTTCAGAATAACGAAACCGACATCGAGGTTGTTCCTCACACGAGCACCGGCGCAAACGCAGGCAGGACAGGCTATATCTCGGAAAGAGGCAAGAATGTCATAGAGCTCGATATGGCATTTGCCGATTATATCATGATGTTGCCTGATAAAGGCGAATACAGTGATTCCGCAGCGCTTATGCTTCTTGAGCGTTTTGGCCATGAGCTTTTACACACGGACATAGAGCTCTCAGGTATAAATAGTGCTCGTGCCGCTGTATGGGATATCATAGAGGAGTTCAGGCAGAAGCGCCATTATGATTATGTATTGATGGAGATGCTTTATAATGACAGGAAATTAAAATCCGATGTAGATGATATGATACAACATTACAACAACATAAAGAAATTCTCATCAGCTCATTTTTATGAAAAGTTATTACTGGACGAGAAGGGTAAGCTCATAGCCGAAGACAGGATTGATGATGTCCTGTGGAAGGAGACGGTTGAGAGATATATAGAGCAGTCAAAGGATAGCGAGCAGAGAAAGGCAGAATTAGAAAACGCGGCTATACTGCTTGAAAGCAACAAAAAACAGATATTACATATTCTGCAAGAAGACCCGGATAATCTGAAAGCAGCTTACGCAGCAGTATACGGAGAGGAGATTGCCGAGGCTGATGTGAGAAGCTCTGAGGAGAACAGGGCGGCTCGCGCCGGCAGCATGATAAGACTGCACGAGCTCGTTACCGGTAAGCAGGATGGGAGAACGGATAAACCAAAGGATGAATCGCGTCAGTCATCAGCAGGGCTTCTTGACGAGGCACTATCAGGCGTTGAAGGCAGGTATCCTGAATACGCGCGTAAGATAAGAGAGGTATTGGAGAAATATAATGTTGAGATTGCTTCGTCACCTTTGGCTCCTCGCAATGACGAGTTAGGTGCTGTAAGAGATGATGGAACAATCGTCCTTCCTGCTACGCTTATACAAGCAATAAGCATACTTAATGACAGGGGAATAGCTGTATTAGAATCTGTTATTGCCGGGCTTAAGGCAAAGGCGGACGGAGCGGATGAAGTAACAGCGCAGGCAGAGTTTCTTGGCATAACAACAGAAAGAGCAAACTTGTTAAGAGAAAATGTTAAACAGCTTATGAAATCCGCAGATATGTTGAATGATAGCGATGTTATTACAGATGCCAGGAGAAAGGAGCTTACATCTAATATACTTGGTGATGTGCTTAGACATGAGAAGAAAGGCACATTTGAAGGTATGAGTAAAGACCTGATGACAACTGTCAACAACGCAGTACAGATACCCGCTAACATGGCACAGAAGATGGTTATAGCCCCTATATTCGCTATAATGACAGAGGTTATAAAGCCAAGGATGAAAGCGCTTGAAAAACCAGCTATAGCTGAATTTACAGCAGATACAGCGCAGACAACAACAGCCGTGGTTAATGCTTTACCAAAGACAGGTTATAAATTACCTGTGACAAGAGGCCAGTCTCTTGTATTTGAGTCCTGCACGGTTACTGATTCCCTTGCTGAAGGCCTGGGCATTGTTATGGAAAAAGTGCCTGATTCCGTAAGAAGCAGCATAACAGTATCTGTTTATGGCGATGACAGTTACAGGGCAATAGATACGCTTAAGCAATACCTTGGTCAATATAACATTTATATAAGCACAGAGACAAAGGAATCAAACATCGCAACAATAATATATAGTACAAAGCCAAAATCTGTACCTGCTGAGCATACGAGGTTAATTAGGGTTGAGCAGCCGATAGAAGCTTCCAATAATATGATTACAGCTTCACGGGTTATAATGGCAATATTCAGCATGCCGTTTAAGCAGTTCTGCATATTTGCCAAAGATAATGGTATTGACATTGGATTATCAAATGAAGATATAGATGATATGCAGAAGATGTTAGTCAACGCGGATGGCGCGGGAACAATAGTGATAAAGCCTGTTGATGATGAGAATATAAAGAGAATACAGGACCTGGTCGCGCAGAACGCGTAAGATTTAGATTCTTCGTCAGCCTACGGCTGACTCAGAATGACACAGGGTGTTCAGATGGTAGTGAAAGGGGGCCTGCCATGAAGGAAAGGAGAAGATACAAAAGGATAGGCAAGAGATTCTTATCATGGTTCCGCACTATAAGGATTATCTTGACAAAGCGTTGCGCTAGCAGATGGGATATTGTAAGCACTCGAAACTTAAGCGCAGGAGGAGTCTTGTTTAACTATAACAAGGATATAAAGGTCGGGACGGGCCTGCATTTTCGGATAATATCTCCTTTTTCTCCGCACATGATAAGGTGTATAGGCAAAGTAGTGCGTACAGAAAAACCGGAAAAGAATGTCTCGCCAAGGCTTTTCTTGGTCGCGGCAGAGTTTGACAAGATAACATCAAAGGATAAAGGACTCATCGATTCTTTTGCCAATGAATTTTGATGTTCTTTTGCAGCTGAATAAAAAGATTTCTACTTCTTGATAACTTAGTTGACAACTTGAAAATTTTATTATATGTTGAAGTTGCCAACTAAAAAAGGAAATAGGGAGGTATAAACAATATGGAGCAGAAAACAGTTTGCAAAACAAGGTCTATAGGTATAGTTTTCTTCGCGATATCTCTTATAGGATTGTCAGTATTAAGGCTTTTGTTTACAGGCAGTATATCAAGCGGTTTTTCGCAGATAATTCCGGAATTCGCATTGTTCTTGATTGTCGCGTATTCTATAATATTTAACATACTCTATCTTATAGGCGCTGTAAATATCCTGAAACTGCGTAACTGGGCAAGAAAACTTCTGATAACACTGACAGTCATTCAAATAGTATATATGCTTGCTGTATCTATACCATTGAGCAACAAATCCATAGAGTTTATGAGGCAGTCCCCTGATAGCCAGGAGAGGATATGGAAAGGATATGAGTCTATTCCGGAGAAGCTAAGGCTTGATAAGGACATTACCAAGGAGCGGTATGCAACATTAGTCTTTAAGAAGATATACCAGGCCGCAAACGCGGTAAGGGTTATTTCAATAGTATATCTTCTGATTGTGGTGTTCTTTTTTACGAGGCCCCGTGTAAAAGAACAGTTCGCAACTGTTCCTGGCAAGGCCTCTGAATCTTAAATAAGAGAGCGCTGCGTGTATCCTTATATACATATACATGGAATAGAGTTTCACGTGTGGTCTGTCTTTCTCCATCTGAGCTATATAACCGCTATAGCGTTTTTCGTCTATTTTAAGCCAAAAGATTTTATTCTTTCACGGGCGCAGTTGTTAATTGCGGGCATACTATTTACAGTATGCGGTCTTTTCGGGGCGCGCCTTTTCGGAATATTGGTTAATCTCGTAAGTCATCCTTCAGCGCCCATCAAGGGTATAATAAACAGGTCAGGCATGGCTTATTTGGGTGTACCGCTTTTTGGCTTCATAAGCCTCTGGATATTCTCAGCAATCACCATGACATCTTTTTTGAAGAACGCTGATTATATAGCGCCTTTTATTATGCTAAGCCGCTCAATAGGGCGCATAGGCTGTCTTTTAAACGGGTGCTGTTACGGTCTGCCGTCTAACCTGCCCTGGGCGGTCGGTATATATTCAAGGCCGGGTTTAAGGCATCCTACCCAGCTTTACGCCTCTATTGCCGCGCTTGCTATATTTATTACAATGTTTTTGCAGTATAAGAAACTAAGACGCTATTCCGGAGCGACATTTTTTGGTGTTCTATCTTTATATTCATTTTTGAGATTTTTTAATGAGTTTTTAAGGGCAGATAGTTTTTCCGTAATTGGAGCTATAAAGCTTTCCCATGTTGTTATGGCATTAATATTCATTGTAACAGCAATGGGTTTTCTTTACAGCATAAGAAGATGCGATAACCACAAGACTATTTTTAAGGAGATAGCATTCCATCTTTTTTCATCCTTGTTCTGGATATCATTTATATCACTCGGCATATTAACGTCAATTCGCGTAACCAATGAAGCGATGCCGCGTTCTTTTCCCAAGAAAAATTTTTTACAGGTCCCAACAAAACCCTTTAAAAAACACCCCTAAAAAAATCGCATACGTGATAATAACAGACTGAGATCCTTCGGATACTTCGTATCCTCAGGATATAATTTTTGCA
>CAZBMI010000002.1:15449-24617 GCA_964492885.1 uncultured Planctomycetia bacterium
ATCCTCAGGATATAATTTTTGCATATGATTTACGCTCCTTGGCAGTCGCGTAAATAACAGACTGAGATCCTTCGGATACTTCGTATCCTCAGGATATAATTTTTGCATATGATTTACGCTCCTTGGCAGTCGCGTAAATCATGCAAAAATAATACTTGACAAGTTTGGAAAATTTGGTAAGATATTCACTCCTGATTTAAAAACCCGTTTTTTCACAGAGACAAGTAACGTAACAGCAAATTAGCACTCCTCAACCAAGAGTGCTAACAACCCCATTACAAAGTTATGTGCCAGCGCTGGCAAGCAAACTTTATAACGGGGCTAAAAGCCAAAAAACACATAGGAGGTGTAAAGATGGCGAATGTGCAACCATTAGGAGACAGGATTCTCTTACAGCCTTTAGAAGCTGAGGAGAAGACAAAAGGAGGCATTATTGTGCCTGATACTGCAAAAGAGAAGCCCCATGAAGGCAAGGTAGTTGCAGTAGGTAAGGGCAGGACAGAAGATGGTAAGGCCGTTCCTGTTGAGGTTAAGGTTGGTGACAAGGTTCTATACGGCAAATACTCCGGAACTGAAATAAGGGTGGATGGCGAAGAGATGTTAATTGTAAAGGAAGAGGACATATTGGCGGTTGTTAAAAAATAATGCTTGATAATGGTTTTCGGTGTTTGGTTTACGGTTTTTGACAAAACCTAAAACCGGCAACCGGCAACCGCACGCATTAAACAGAAGGGAGTAAACAATGGCAAAACAGATTTCATACAGTGATGAGGCAAGGCGCAAGATTCAGGCAGGGCTTGATAAACTTGCTAACGCCGTAAAGGTAACATTAGGCCCTAAAGGCCGCAATGTTGTGTTGGACAAAAAATTCGGGTCACCGACAATCACAAAAGACGGTGTAACCGTAGCAAAAGAGATCGAGCTTGAAGACGCTTATGAGAATATGGGCGCGGAGCTTGTAAAAGAGGTCGCTTCAAAGACCTCTGACATAGCCGGTGACGGCACAACAACAGCTACAATATTGGCACAGGCTATATACCGCGAAGGATTAAAGAATGTGACAGCAGGCGCAAATCCAATGTCACTGAAAAGGGGTATTGAAAAGGCTGTTGACGCTGTTGTAGAGCATATTAATTCAATATCAAAACCTGTAAAAGGCCATACCGAGATATCACAGGTAGCTACAATATCAGCCAACGGTGATAATACAGTAGGAAAGCTTATCGCAGACGCCATGGAGAAGGTTGGAAAAGACGGTGTAATCACTGTAGAAGAGGCAAAGTCCATGGCAACAACTCTTGATGTTGTTGAAGGCATGCAGTTTGACCAGGGTTATCTTTCACCTTATTTTGTTACAGACGCAGAGAAGATGGAAGTGTCTTTGGAGGACCCTTATATCCTTATCCATGAAAAGAAGATATCCGTTATGAAGGATATGCTTCCTTTGCTTGAGAAGATAGCAAGGACAGGAAAGCCCCTTCTTATAATAGCTGAGGACATTGAGGGTGAGGCATTAGCAACCCTGGTTGTAAACAAACTTCGCGGCACATTTACATGCGCGGCTGTAAAGGCACCGGGTTATGGCGACAGAAGAAAGGCCATGCTTGAAGATATAGCAACACTCACAAATGGTAAGGCCATAACAGAAGACTTAGGCGTTAAGCTTGAGAATATAACACTGGATGATTTAGGAAGGGCAAAGAGGGTATCTATTGATAAGGACAATACCACAATAGTAGAAGGCGCGGGAAAGCAGGCTGATATCCAGGCAAGGATAAACCAGATAAAGCGCCAGATTGAGGATACTGACTCTGATTACGATAAAGAGAAGCTGCAGGAACGCCTCGCAAAGATAGCCGGCGGTGTGGCTGTAATCAATGTAGGAGCAGCAACCGAGACAGAGATGAAGGAGAAGAAAGCGCGCGTAGAAGACGCTCTTCACGCGACAAGAGCCGCAAGCGAAGAAGGTATTGTAGCCGGCGGTGGAGTCGCTCTTTTAAGGGCAATGGCAAAGCTTGCTGAGCTTAAGCTTAAAGGCGATGAAAAGGTAGGAGCAGCTATTGTCGAAAGAGCGCTGGAAGAGCCTATACGCAAGATAGCTGAGAACGCGGGAGCAGAAGGTTCTGTTATAGTCGAAGCTGTAAAAGGTAAAAAGCAGAATGAAGGTTATGACGCTCAGAAAGGCGAGTATCTGGATATGGTGTCAGCGGGCATAATCGATCCTGCTAAGGTTACCAGGACCGCCCTGCAGAACGCGGCCAGCATAGCGGCATTACTGCTTACTACAGAGGCACTTGTAAGTGACCTGCCTGAGAAGAATCCCGCGCCTGCGGCACCTCCTATGCCCGGAGGCGGAATGGGAGGAATGGGAGGCGGAATGGGGATGATGTAAGTGTTATTGCGCATTCTCAAAACAGGTAAGATTGGATATATGGGGCGTAAAGTTATTTTACGCCCCATATTCTTTTTTGCTATAACCTTCTTGATTATTTCGGTATTACCGCTTTCGGCTCTTGCCGACATCCATGATGACTTAAACCATAAAGGCATCGCGCAGATGCGCAACAGGAATTACAGGGAGGCGATAGTCTATTTTGAATCTGCCATTAAATATGACCCTGATGACGCATCAATAAAGAAGAACCTGTGCTTAGCTTATCATAACAGGGCGGCAGAGTATTTCAATAACAATGAGCTGGCTAATGCCATAAACAGCGAAAAGCAGGCCCTTAAATATGCGCCGGAAGATAATATTATAAGAGAACAGCTTGCTGTATACCTGAATAATTATGCCTTGAAATATGCTGACTCGAATAAATACAGGCTCGCACAGGATAAACTGCGGCAGGCAATTGGATACTCACCCGATTCGGATTTCCTTACTAAAAACCTTTACAACGTTACGCTGCAATACGCGGATTATTCTTTACAGAGAAAGAATGCCCCAAAGGCATTAAGGCTTGCGGATAAAGCTATAGAACTTATGCCTGATATGCCTTCAGCCTATGTATTCGCGGGGAACGTTTATTACAATCTGGATGATTTTAACAAGGCATGCGCGTACTGGGAAAAAGCCTTAAAACAGGACCCCGGCAATGAGATAATAAGAGAGCGTATTGAAAAACTGCAAAAGGAACAGGCGGTAGAAGAGTCTTTCGGGACGAAGAAGAGAAGCCACTTCAGGCTGCGCTTTGATAAGGACCTTGACCCTGATTATGTGAGCCTTATTTCGGTCATACTCGAGGATGCCCGTAAAAACATAAGAAGCGATTTTTACCTTTCCGCAGATGAAGCAGTACCCGTTATTGTATACGCTGATGAGCAGTTCCAAGCCGCTACCAGCCAGCCCTACCTGACCCAGGGGCTCTATGACGGCAAGATACGCTTAAAAAGCCAGGATATTTCACGCGGCGATGAAATCCTGCGAAGGGTTTTGTTTCATGAATACGCGCATGCTGTTTTGTACCTTAACTTTGGCGCTAATATACCCGCCTGGCTCCATGAGGGCTTTGCCCAGTTTAACGAACCTGACAGGTCTGTAAGCAGGAATGATATAAAATTCATATATAATTACATTGACACGCATGAGGACTTTTCTCTTGAAGGGCTTGAGGATATCTTTCAAAAGAAAGCAAGCCATGATACTATAAGAGCCGCTTATATCCAGGCAAAGCTTTTTTTCGCATACCTTCTGGAGAAATACGGCAAATACAAGCTGAAGAGATTATTCAAATCCCTTGAAGAAGGTAACCAGTGGCAAGAGGCTGTAAAGGTGGTTTACCGCAGGAATATCCCAAAGATCAATAATGATTTTAATGATTATTTGAGGGGACGTTATTTGAGGGGACGGTCCTAAAGGGGACACCCCTGAGCACGAAAATCGTTAAAATTTTGGTTTTTTAATTATCATGCAAAATATGGCTGCAAAAAAGAGAAAAAATGTTAAAACTCAATCTCAGGGGTGTCCCCTTTAGGCCCGTCCCCTTTTTCTTTCTTGACAATTCGAAGCTCATTGGTTAATATATGTTGCAATAATTATAAAATATAAGGAGCAGGCATAATGGGTGAATGGATCGGAAAGGACAGGAAGGCCAGGCGTTGTTACGGATTTGATGAGATTGCGCTTGTGCCCGGAGGGGTTACTGTAAACCCCAATGAGGTTGACACTACATGGAAACTGGGCAAGAACAAGTTTAAGGTTCCTATAATAGCTGCCGCAATGGACGGAGTTGTTGATGTGAAATTCGCTGTTGAATTCGGAAAGCTTGGCGGTTTCGCAGTGCTTAACCTGGAGGGAGTGCAGACAAGGTATGATAATCCGAACCAGGTTCTGGATAAGATAGCAAAGGCAACCCCGCAAAAGGCAACAGAGCTGGTTCAGTCACTTTATACCAAGCCGATTAAAGAGAAGCTTATTGAAAAGAGGATATCGGAGATAAAGAAGGCAAAGGTACCGGCTGTTGTAAGCGCAATACCGCAGAGGGCAAAGCGTTTTGGTGAGATTGCGCAGAAGGCAGGCGCTGATATATTTGTTGTCCAGTCTACCGTAACCACTGTAAAACATATCACAAAAGAATATAAGGCCCTCGACTTTAGGGTATTCTGTAAATCTATGCGCATACCTGTAATAGTAGGCAATACGTGCAGCTACAAGACATCGCTTGAGCTTATGGATACAGGTATTGACGGTTTGTTAGTCGGAATAGGTCCCGGCGCCGCGTGTACAACGAGGGGGGTTTTGGGTATCGGCGTTCCACAAGTTACCGCAACAGCAGATTGCGCTGCCGCAAGAGATTTTTATTTCAAGAGAAAAGGGCGTTATGTCTCCATAATAACTGACGGCGGCATGTCACGCGGCGGTGAGATATGCAAGGCCTTTGCCTCAGGCGCTGACGCGGTCATGGTGGGTTCTGCTTTTGCGCGCGCGAAAGAAGCGCCCGGAAGAGGTTATCACTGGGGCATGGCGACACCGCACGCAAACCTTCCCCGCGGGACAAGGATACACGTAGGCACAACAGGCACTCTTAAGGAGATACTCTACGGGCCCGCGAGACTGGATGACGGCTCACAGAACCTTATGGGAGCCCTGACCACATCGATGGGGAGTCTTGGCGCGCGTGATATAAAAGAGATGAACCTTGTTGAGATAATCATAGCCCCGTCTATACAGACAGAAGGAAAGGTGTTCCAGCAGGCACAGCGTATAGGCATGGGAAAATAATCTCGTTGTGTGTCGTGCGTGGTGCGTTGCGCGAAAAAGCTGATATCAGCGTTTTTTTATTGACATGATACAATTGCGGGAGTAGTCTTATAGTAACAAGGAGGATATGATGCGGTGGGCAAAAATCCTTTTAGCGGTTAATACGATATTACTGTTTTCATCAGGCATGTCTGCAGCGCAATCCAGCTTAACGTCATTAGTATTAACAAGTCCTGCATTTACTCAGCCATTTCATAGAATATCTACAGTGGAATGTAATCAGGTCAACCATGATGACTGCGGCAGAGAAACAAAGCCCCTTGCCATGTTAAGCCTTGAATTTGACCGGATAAGCCGTATGCAACGCTTGACCGGCAGATCTGCATAAAAGGCAGTTTTAATTTCAGTAAACATCTCCAAATCTCACTTGACAAATTTCTGTCTATAGTATAACATTTAGTATCTCATGAAACATTCTGATTTTGTACACCTTCATAACCATACTCAATACAGTCTGCTTGACGGAGCATCCCTTCTGACCGAGCTTGTCAACTTAGCCCAGGTCTATAAGATGAATTCCGCCGCTATTACTGACCATGGAAACATGTTCGGCGCGATAGAGTTTTACATGTTATGCAGGAAGGCGGGCATAAAGCCTATTATAGGCTCGGAAGTCTATATTGCTCCTGAAAGCAGGTTTGATAAGTCCACGCATGGCATACAGGAAGCGACATTCCACCTGCTTCTTTTGGCAAGGAATGAAACAGGCTATCATAATCTTATGAGGCTTATCAGTATAGGGTATACAGAAGGTTTCTACTATAAGCCAAGAATTGATAAAGAGGTCTTGCGGGCTTATTCAGAGGGACTACTCTGCTCAAGCGCGTGTCTTAAGGGAGAGATACCGCATCTTATCTTATCAAACCAGGTAGAACAGGCTTATCGCGCAGCAGGCGAATTTAACGAGATATTCGGCAGGGGAAATTTCTATCTCGAGTTGATGGATAACGGGATTGCCGAACAGAAACAGGTTAATAAAACGCTGGTGAAAATGGGTAAGGATTTAGATATAGGTATTGTCGCTACCAACGACTGCCACTATTTACAAAAACAGCACGCGAAAGCGCATGAGGCCCTTCTATGTATTCAGACACAAACTACGCTTGAGGACCCGAACAGGATGCGCATGCAGACCGATGAGTTTTATTTCAAGACAGGGGAAGAGATGTCGAGGCTATTCAGGGAGGTTCCCGCGGCTATCAGCAATACCGCTGACATAGCCGAAAAGTGCAACCTCGAGCTCGATCTAAAGAGTACTCATTTGCCCCATTTCACTCCTCCCGCGGGAAAGACGCGCGAGGCATTCTTAAAAGAGCTTGTCAATGAAGGTGTTAAGGAAAGGTATAGCAGAAGAGACGACCGGATAAATTCCAGGCTCGAGAGTGAGCTTAAGATTATACAGGAGAGCGGTTTTTTAAGCTATTTTCTGATAGTATGGGATTTTATAAAATACGCAAAGGATAATAACATACCTGTAGGCCCCGGCAGGGGTTCTGCGGCAGGCAGTGTTGTAAGTTATTCCTTAGGCATTACTGACCTTGACCCGCTTCGGTACGGGCTTCTTTTTGAGAGGTTTCTGAACCCTGAAAGAATAAGCCTGCCGGATATTGATATAGATTTTTGTTATGAAAGACGCGACGAAGTTATAAGCTACGTCAAACAGAAATACGGCACAGAAAATGTCGCGCAGATAATTACATTCGGCACCATGATGGCAAAGGCCGCGATAAGAGATGTCGCCAGGGTGATGGATTTTACATATCAGGATGCTGACAGGATAGCAAAGCTTGTGCCTAACGACCTTAATATAACCCTCGCGCAGGCTGTTGAGCAGGAGCCTGAACTTATGCAGTTGTATAAGAATGATAAGCGCGTGACAGACCTTATTGATACAGCCGCTGTTTTAGAAGGTGTTACGCGTCATGCCTCAACGCATGCGGCAGGCGTGGTAATAAGCGAGAAGGGTCTATCCAACTACATACCGTTGTTTAAATCCAGCGACAGCCAGCTTTCTACAGGATATCCTATGTCTTCTCTTGAGAAGATAGGCCTTCTTAAAATGGATTTTTTAGGCCTGAAGACGCTTACCGTTATTGAACAGGCTGTGAAGATTATAAAGCGCACCCAGTCAAAAGAGATCGATATTAAAAATCTTCCCCTTGATGACGCAAAAACCTACGACCTGCTTAAAAGAGCGGAATCCTTAGGAGTATTTCAGGTTGAAAGCCATGGCATGAGGGACCTCTTGAGGAAATTAAAACCAACGGCTTTTGAAGACCTTATCGCGCTGCTCGCGCTTTACAGGCCGGGCCCGATAGGCAGCGGCATGGTGGATGACTTTATAAGCAGGAAACACGGCCGCATGAAGGTCAGGTATGACCACCCCCTGCTTGAGCCTATACTGAAAGATACGCACGGAATCATTCTATATCAGGAACAGGTAATGCAGATAGTAAATTCCCTGGCAGGATTCAGCCTGAGCCAGGCGGATCTTTTACGCAGGGCCATAAGCAAGAAGAACCCTGAGGTTATTCAGCAGCAGCGCGAATCTTTTATAGAAGGCTGCTTAAAAAACAATGTAGACAGGACAATCGCTGACAGGACTTTTAACCTGATAGAGTATTTCTCAAACTACGGTTTCAACAAGAGCCATTCGGCTGCTTACGCGCTTATATCGTTCAGGACAGCGTATCTTAAAGCGCATTATCCTGTTGAGTTTATGGCAGCGCTTCTTACCAGTGAGCGCGATAACACGGATAAGATAGCCCAGTATATCGAGGAGTGCAACCGGATGGGTATAGATATACTCCCGCCTGACGTAAATGAGAGCTTTGCCAACTTTACCGTTGTTAAGAATGCCATACGCTTCGGGCTCGCCGCTGTAAAAAATGTAGGCGCAGGCGCCATAGACTCGATAGTAACAGCAAGAAAGAAGCACGGCCATTTCAAGAGCATATATGATTTTACAGAACACGTTGACCTGAGGCTGGTAAACAGAAAAGTTACAGAGAGCCTTATAAAATGCGGGGCAATGGATAGTTTTAAGCTTTTCCGTTCCCAGATGACGGCAATGCTTGACCACGCGCTTGATGTCGCCGGGGTCTTGCAGAAAGACAGGTTAAGCGGCCAGTATTCGCTGTTTGATAATTTTGAGCAGGATGATAAATTTAAGGCGCATTTTCAGAAAGTACCGGAGATGAAGGAATGGCCCGAGCCTCAGCTGCTTGCTTTCGAAAAAGCGCTTTTAGGGTTTTATATATCAAGCCATCCTCTGGCAAGGCATGAGAAGTCACTTAAACTTTTCGCGGCGCAGACAACGGAGACTTTAAGCAGACTGCATGACGGGGACGAGGTTACAATCGGAGGCATCATTACAAAGGCAAGGTTTACCTTTACAAAGAAGACGCAGGAGAAAATGGCAATACTGCGATTCGAGGATTTAAAAGGTACCATAGATGTCCTGGTCTTTCCGCGGAGCTTTAAAGTATCGGAAAAGAATATAGCTGATGACGCAATGGTATTTATAAAAGGCAGGGTCAATTTGCGCGAGGATACGCCAAAGATAATAGCCGATGAGATACTCCCGCTGGAAGAGGCACGGAGTAAATATACCCACGCGCTTTCAATAGAGCTTGTAACCACCGGGCTTGAAAAAGAGATGCTGGCAAAATTAAGCCATATCTTTAAGAAGCATAAAGGACAGACGCCTGTTTATATAAATTTTACCACTGCTGAAAAAAAGAAGCTCCAGATAGCCGCAGGCAAGAGCCTTTCTGTTGCCCCTTCAGACGAGCTTATATCAGAGATAGAGGACCTTGTAGGCCATGGCTCTGTGTGTGTATCAGTTTAGATATAAAAGTGAGGTATTTAGTGCTGAGATCCTTCAAACGCTCTTGCTCATCGCGTTT
>CAZBMI010000002.1:24717-27398 GCA_964492885.1 uncultured Planctomycetia bacterium
TCAGGATATAATTTTTGCATATAACTTACGCTTCTTCCAGTCGCGTAAGTTATGCGCCTGTTGTCATACTGAGCGCCAGCGAAGTATCCGGAGCTTGAGATCCTTCAAACGCTCTTGCTCATCGCGTTTTCAGGATATAATTTTTGCATATAACTTACGCTTCTTCCAGTCGCGTAAGTTATGCAAAAATAATAGATATATATTGACAGATAAATTATTATATGTTAAAGTGTTATAACAAGTTACGTAAAAATGGAGCCAGGAATTGGATAATAAAAAAGAAGCTATCAGTATGATAAAGGAGTTTATCGAGCTCTGGAAGAAGTTTAACCAGATTTATAAGGAGGCTATGAAGAATTCCTCGGTCACTGATGAAGAAGAGGAGCTTTTTCTCGAGACAAAATCCGTTATAGCGCGCAAATTCCAGACCATAGTTGAATCCCTTACGGTTGAACGCGCTACGGTTGACAGGACCTATGATGTAATTAATAAGATTATATCCTTAAAGAGCCTGCCTACTTTTTCCGAAGAGACTTTAAGAAGGATAAATAATGACTGGCACCAGGTCTACATATCGCTTAACAGGCTTCTCGGGCACCTTGAAGTTCAGGCAAATGCCCCTGTCAGAAACGAAGGCTCCTCTGCTGCCAAAAGCAAGGCTTCAATGGGCGCTAAATTCGTAATGTATCTAATAACCGCGATTGTCTTTTCCGCAATCGTTGTATTTCTCGCATATATTCTGGGACTACTGAAATAACCGCGGATAAAAGGAATGTTATTTTTAGACTGGGGATTATTTCAGAGAAAAATTCAGGCCTATAACATAAAAGAATCAGGAGACAGGTGATAAGATGACAAAGAAAGAGATAGCCATAAAGATTGCCGAGGAGACCGGGATTAAACAGATTGTGGTAAAAGAGGTAGTTCAGAAGACAATAGACGCCATGATAGAGGCTTTGGCAAACGGCGATACATTAGAACTGAGAAATTTCGGTGTATTTAAAGTGAAAGAGCGCAAAGCTCGCACCGGCCGTAATCCAAGGACCGGAGAGACAGTGCCTGTTCCGCCGAAAAAGGTCGTTACCTTCAAGCCGGGGCTCGTAATGAAACAGCGGGTAAAATAAATGAGCACATAAGTTACGGAAGCGATAGCGACGTAACTTATAAGTGCGAATTTATCCTTAAGGAGCGATAGCGACGAAGGATCTCAAAGTTTTAGATTCTTCGGCCTTACCCCGAACCAAATGTAAAATTTGGTACGGGGCCTGGCGGCCTCAGAATGACAGCAGAGTGAATAATGAATATCAAAAGAATAAAAGGCACGCAGGATATACTACCTGATGACGCCGCTGCGCTGCAGTATGTTGAGCAGGCATCGCGCAGTATATTTTCATTATACGGTTACAGAGAAATACGCACCCCGTTAATTGAGCAGACAAGGCTTTTTACCCGCAGCGTGGGAGAAGAGACCGATATTGTCAGTAAGCAGATGTACTCTTTTAAAGACCAGGGCAAGCGTGATATATCTTTAAGGCCCGAAGAGACCGCTTCTGTCGCGCGCGCGTTTATTGAAAACAACTTAAACAGGACAGAGGGGTTTGTTAAGCTGTATTACATGGGGCCTATGTTCAGGAGCGAAAGACCGCAGGCAGGCAGGTACAGGCAGTTCAGCCAGATAGGCGTTGAAGCTATAGGGTCGTATTCACCCTATCTTGACGCCGAAATAATGGTGCTGCTTGACAGGCTGTTAAAGGATGTCGGCGCTTCTGAATATTTGTTTAAGATTAATTCATTAGGCTGCAAAAAAGACAAACCCGGCATAGAGAGCCTGCTTAAGAAGGAACTAGAAGGCAGTTTAAGCAGGCTGTGCGATGACTGTAAAAGAAGATACAAGACCAATATAATGCGCATACTGGATTGCAAGCGCGGGGAATGCAAAAGAATTACCTCACGCATTAATCTGCGGGATGCTTTGTGCGCCGATTGCGGTGACAGGTTTGCCTTAATACAGGAAGTACTCCAGATGGCGGGTGTCAGATTTGAAATCACGCCTACGCTGGTCAGAGGCCTTGATTATTATACCGGCGTGGTATTTGAGGTTTCTTCCGCGCTCTTGGGCGCGCAGGATGCTCTTGCCGCAGGAGGAAGATATGATAATCTTATTGAAGAGCTCGGGGGCGATAAACAGGGGGCAACGGGCTTTGCTATTGGCGTTGAAAGGCTGATCCAGATGTTAGGGCAGAATAGGAAAAGATTAAATAATAAGGGCATTTCAGCCTTTATCGCTACTATTGGCGAAGATGCTTACAGAGAGGGATTTAACGCAATGCTGTCTTTGCGAAAAAACGGAATATCCTGCGATATGGATTATCAGCAGAAGTCCTTAAAGGCGCAAATGAGATTTGCTGATAAACTGAAAGCAGGATACGTTATTATCCTGGGAGATGATGAGTTAAAAAGGGGAAAGACAGTTATAAAGAATATGGCGGACGGCTCGCAGGAGGAAGTCGGGCTGAATAATCTTGTGGGAGAGGTTAAAAAGTTAAAAAGTTCTAAAGATTAAAATTTTTGTAATGGTTCAATGTTTTACAAAAAAAATAGTTTTTTTGTCATGGCGAGGAGTGCCAATGGCACGAGGAAGCAATCTCAGGCATTGAGATTGCTTCGCTTCGACCCGTTAT
>CAZBMI010000003.1:0-22876 GCA_964492885.1 uncultured Planctomycetia bacterium
CTCGCGGTCTTCTCAATGGGCCAGGCCTATGTCTTCCATTTCTTGCTCGCCCTTATATTTATACCTACAAGGGCTTGGGCCTTTCCCATCCAGCTGGATTTCACAAGTTCTTTTGCTGACTCTTCCTCTTCCCCGGTTACCGTAAGAAGCGGTGATACCGGCATTGAATCTATTCCGAGAAGTTTTAAGAGCTTGAACTGATGTTCTATAGGCGGGATCTTAAGTTTTGCCCCGCCTATGGATTCTGTCAGCAGAAAATCGAAATTACCGCTCTTATAGCCTGCTCTTCTCGGCGCGAACGTAAGAAAGGATATTATGTGGCTTTTTCTGTTATTCTGCAAATCACAGACTAAGTCAAAACATGCCTGCCTTAATTCAGATGATATCCCAAGCAGGGTTTTGATGCCTTCAGGGCCTTTGGCTTTTTTTATAATAAAAAACTCATCCACATACGGATAGCGGTTAATAAGCTCAAACCCCTGCCTGCTTGTAAGAAGCGCTATATGGGCTTTGGGGAACCTTTCCCTTACTGCCTTGAGCGCGGGCAAAGAGAGTATGATATCACCCAATGCGCTCCATTTAACAAGTAATATCCTGTAAGAATCCATAGCTTCCGTATAGACCTTTATTACCTTCTTATACATATCAGGCAGTGTAAAATTCTTTTCAACATTCAATCTGCCGTTTTTAGAAAGAGTCTCTCTTAACTCATTATCTTTTAGCGCTTTCGCTATAGCATCGGCCATCCCGTTGTAATCTTTTGGATTCACAAGAAGGGCATTCTCCCCATCTTTTACCACATCTACTATGCCGCCTATCCTGCTTGCTATCACAGGCACGCCTGTTGCCTGGGCCTCTATTATAACTCTTCCGAATGTCTCTTCTCCTATTGACGGCATGACCAGCAGGTCCAGTTCTTTAACCTTCTCAGGTATATCATAACATGTACCCAGAAATTTTATATACTTATCAAGCCCAAGGCGCCTTACAAGGACCTCCAGTTCCTGCCTGTATCCTGGTTTCGCAGGCGGCGCGTCACCTATTATAAGCACCTTTATGTTAGGCATGCGCCTTACAACCTTGGATATTGCCCTGATAAAATAGATGTGCCCTTTTATGGGGGTTATTCTGCCTATAAGGCCTATCGTGTACTCTTTTTTAGCCCTGGCAATATCAGGCCCTGAATATTTAAACTTCTCCAGGTCTACGCCCCTTGGTATAAGCCTTATACGCTGCCTCGGCACATTGAAATTATTTATCATATGGCGCGCTACGACATTACTGGATACTATGACAAACCTGCCCCAGCCCATTACCCTGCTGAAGATGTGCTTTGAGTAATGGCCATGGCATGTAGTAATAAATACCCTCTTTTCAAGGCGCGAAGCGAAGAATGATGATATTGCCGGCACCCTGCTCCTGGCATGCACAATATCTATGTCTTCTTTTTTTATAATCTCTCTTACAGCGCTTATCATGCTTATAACAGTAAAGATATTCTTTTCGTGGACAGGCAGGCTGTAATGTTTTCCGCCGAATGAGGATAACTCCTCTGCAAGCTTGCCGCCTCTTGATATCACTACAGCCTTATGGCCTTGTTTTACCAGCTCTTTGGCAAGGTCAATAGTGCCTGTTTCGACCCCGCCGCTTTCGAGTTCGGGAAGTATTTGAAGTATGTTCATATTTCGTTGTGTGTTGCGCGTTGCGCGTTGTGCGTATTATGCAAAATTTTTATTTCGCAATACGCACCACGTATTACGCAATACGAAACCACTTGTGCTCTAGTTGCTATAATATCCTATCCAGCGCCTCTCGCACTTTAATGGAATTATTCAGTATAGGCTGCTTCTTACCGCCCCGCAGAACATTCTCTATATCGCCGTAAGCATTACAGCCTTTTGATATGCATACAAAACCTTTATCTTTCAGATTATTTAAAAATCTGCCGTGCTTATCTTTTTTTAAGCCCTCTTGAGTAAATACTATAGTATAGCTTTCACTCGAGGCTGCTTCTGATATCATTGATATGGACTCTTCGGATACGAGGACAACCTGAGAGGCGCCTAAGACAGCCTCGACCGCGTCTTTCCTGTTATCCTCATTAGCCATAACCAGAAGCCTGCATCTGGTTTCATGAGCAAGCCGCTTTTTTAAGAACTCATCTACCTGTTTAGGCGTACGCCTTGAAGTAGTGATAAATATCTCGGCATCAAAGGCCTCTGCCGCTCTTACAATATCTTCTGTAAGCTTTTCGATGATGTTTAAATCCATGCTGAATTTATCCGTATCCCCGCCAAGCAGTAAGCCTATCCCCCTGCCCTTTAAAGGGCCTATATCCTCTATAAGTTTGTTAGCAGCCAAATTAACGCGGGTTTTATCTATAAGGTTAAGCGCTCCGCTGGTTCTTATTATATTCTTCCCTTTTGGAGGATTATCATGCTCAGGTATTAAGACAAGGTCAAATTTATTAAGGGCTATAAGCCGTGGCTTCATAATAACTACTGACTTAGCGTTATTCTCTTTAGCAAGCAGCAGGTTAACAGCAGCTGTGGAAGAACCGCATGATATAACTATATCCGCATAGCTTTTCATGAGAGCTTCATATGAGTCTTTTTTCAGGCATATGCGCAGACATCTCATGCAGCCCTGACAACAGGCATTGGAAAGATTACTGCCGGCTAAAAGCGCCTGCCTGCACAAAGTGCTTCTAAACTCCGCGTCAACAACCCTTGCCCTTATATCAGAAGGTTTGTGCCCTCTCTCCTGCCACAAGCTCCTTATCTGTTTTAAAACAGCCTCGGACTGGCGTAAGTGGCCTGTCCTTTTGTCATTTAAAATAATCACATTCCTTGCCGGAGTGGATTTCCACCGCCTGTGCTGCCAAAGCCACTGGTCAGGATACTGCCTTATCGTATCCTCTAATATAGACGCGTACTGCCTGAAAGCATCTGCAACAGCGTCTTCCTTACCAATATCCTCGCGCAGCTTCAGGGGCTTGAATACCTTAAACCTTATAAACGGGCCTTTCTCTCTTATGGCAAAGCCCGGTATTACAACAGCGCCTGTTTTTAAGGCTATTTCAATAACCCCTCTGTTCCAGGAAGCCGGCCTGTTGAATAAATTGGTAAACACGCCTTTTTTACCCGCGTCCTGGTCAACAAGCATGCCCACTATACCGTTGGACCTTAATGTCCTTAAGGCATCCTTTACGGCAGGGCCTTTTATGATTATTTTGCACCCGTGAAGCTGCCTGTAGTGATTTAAGAGCTCGTTTAAATGATAAGGCTTCTGCTCCCGCGCTATGCCCTTATAAGATAAGCCCTGAAAGGGGAGCGCGGCATGCGATATCTCCCATGTGCCGAAATGCGCTGTTAAGAAGATGATGCTCTTTCCTTCTCTTAGCGCGTCTTTGGCAATATCAAAGTTTTCAAATTTTATATATCTCTCTATATAGCTGTTATCTATTTTCGGCAGGAGAAACAAGTCTACTATGCCCTGGCCTATATTCTCGTATGTCCTGTTTAGTATCCTCTTTAGCTCTTTTGGGTTATACTCTTTTCCAAGGGCTGCTTTCAGGTTAGCATACGCTATCTTGTAGCGCTTACGGCTTATTATGCTGAAAAGCCTGCCAAGCCTCCTTGCTATGAAAAGCGAAAGCCCTAAAGGCATTGCCCTGAAAAGAGAAGATACAGCCTTAGCAAGATAATAGAGAAGATAATCTCCTGTAGAAAACTTC
Organism: uncultured Planctomycetia bacterium; assembly: GCA_964492885.1. Lineage (GTDB taxonomy): Bacteria > Omnitrophota > Gorgyraeia > JABMRG01 > JABMRG01 > CAZBMI01. The sequence continues at coordinate 3,737 of CAZBMI010000003.1, forward strand.
ATCTTCTTGTATCCTTAATCCTATCTTCAGTACAAGCAATTCGACTCCGTTTAAAGAATCGCCTTGTATCAGTTTCTTTAATTTTACCCAATCTTTCTCCGTAGTTACTACAGCTTCAACATTATGGTTTGAGACTGATTCGGTTATATCCGCTATATCATTATCGTTATATCTGTAGTGGTCAGTATAAAAATGCTCTATGGATATCAAAGCGCCTAAGCCCCTTAAAGCAGCTGAAAAAGAATTATTATCAGCCAAAGCCGCAATCGCGCATATCTTCTTCTTGTTTACATAATTCAGCGGCTTTTTTTCTCCTGAAGCCGCATAAAAGAATTCCGGCTCATGCCTTGCCTCAAATACGTCAATATCTTCTGCCGCGCGTTTAATAATACCTCTTATATGATTTATCCTGCTCTTATCCGCAAGGTCCGACTTTGTTATAATTGCGATATCAGCCCTGCTTAAGGAACTTATTGGTTCGCGCAATATACCCGCGGGTATCAACATGCCTTTTCCAAAGGGGTCTGCGGCATTTATTGTAATTATGTCAACATCTCTTTTTATGCGCAAATGCTGAAACCCGTCATCCAGGAGAAATATATCTGTATCAGCATCTTCCTGGGCCTTAAGAGCATTTTTAAGCCTGTTTTTTCCGCTTAAAACCTTTAATGCGGGGATAGCCTCAGACACAGCCTTATCTTCATCACTGCCGTATCCCCTTGTCAAAAGAACCAACCCCTTATCCCCGGATAAGAACCTGCCGGCAACAGCCTCGACAAGCGGGGTCTTACCAGTACCTCCCCATGTTATATTGCCTATGCTTATTACGGGCTTTTTAAGTTTTACAGACCTTATAATACCTTTATTATATAAAAACAGCCTTGCCTTCACCGCGATGAAAAACATAGCGGATAAAAGTACGAGTACCGGCCGCAATATAACGGCTGAAACTGACCTGTCTTCTCCTGTAATAATATTACAAAAAAACTTTTTCATCTTCAATTGCCTTCAGGATTCTCTCCACCGCGCCCCTGCTTGACTCAACAGCCCTTTTCGCGTTCCGGCCAATATTATTGGCAGTTTCGGCATCCCGCAAAAGCCTGCCCGCGTATTCTGTCAAAGAATTCCTGCCTTTAACTTCAATAATGCCGTGTCGCTGCTTTAACAATTCGACTACGCCGCGAAAGTTATGCGTAAAGGATCCTGTCAATATCGGTCTTGCGAATACAGCGGGCTCTATCATGTTCTGTCCGCCCCTGTTTATTAAGCTCCCTCCTACAAATACTATATCAGCTATACTATAAAGCTCTTTAAGCCGGCCTATGGTATCAAGTATCAGCACTTCTTCACCGGATAACCTGCTTCCTGGCCGGGGGGCCTTTGAGGCGCATAAAGGTCTGAGCTTAAAATCTCTTATCAGTTTTTCAATCTCTTCTGCGCGTTCAATATGCCGCGGCGCTATAATGAGTCTTAAGCCCGCGAATTTTCGTTTCAATTCTTTATAAGAATCAAGTATCATCTTCTCTTCCCCGGGGTGCGTGCTTCCGGCTAAAAATATTTTTGCCTTGCTGCTGATATTAAGGTTTTGCTTTAACCTTTCCTTATCAGCGAGCAGCAAATCTTTTAAAAAGGCGCTGTCAAATTTCATATTTCCCGAAACCGCTATTCTTGACGGCTCCGCGCCGAGAGATTCGAACCGTTCTTTCTGGGCCTGTGTCTGCGCGCAGATAAACTCCACCTTGGAAAAGAGGCTTTTAAGAATCGGTTTTATTAACCTATACTTTCCTGCGGAGTTATCGGATATCCTGGCGTTTACTATAAATACCTTTATACCGGCTGCCTTAGCTTCCCTTATAAGGTTTGGCCATAATTCAGTCTCAGCTATAACAAGAGATGCGGGCATTATATACCTTATAGCTCTTCTGACTATAAACGATATATCAAAAGGTAAAAACAGCACAATCTCATTATCAGAGACAAGCCTCTCAGCCGCGTGCCTTCCCGTCTCTGTCACGGTTGTTATTACTATCCTGTAACCCGGGTGCCTCTGCCTTATGAGCCTTACAAGAGGCTCTATTGCCATTACCTCACCTACGCTTACCGCGTGAATCCATATATTCTTAGACGCGGAAAGCCTCTTAATAAGCTCTTTGGGGTATTTGCCAAAACGCAAATACATGCCTTCCCTCTTTCTTCTTTTGAATAAGAAAACAGGGATATAAAAAAAAGCAAAAACAATAAATACTATGTTATATAGGATGCCCATATTTAGCCGTAAGCTGTAAGCTATAAGCCGTAAGCTTAAAGCTTATAGCTTAAGGCTTACGGCTTAACGCCTGATAATTTAATCACTGCTTCTGTTTATTATTTACGCGCGCGGGTGCGCTTTCTGATAAGCCTCTTTCATCCTTTCGGTACTTACATGCGTATATATCTGCGTTGTGGAAAGGCTGGCATGGCCTAAAAGCTCCTGCACAGACCTTAGGTCAGCGCCCCTGTTTAAAAGATGGGTAGCAAACGAATGGCGTAAAGTATGCGGTGATATCTTGTGTTTTAAGCTTATCTCTTTTACATACCGGTCTATCAATCTTCTTATGGACCTGTCTGTTATGCGCTTTCCGTTCTTATTTAAGAATACAGCCTTCTGTCCTTTAACCCTTACCGCCTTTGAGGCTTCGGTGTACTTCCTGATAGCCTCGCATGCCGTTTCTCCGACAGGAACCAGTCTTTCTTTTTTGCCCTTGCCGAATACCTTAATAGCCCCGCCCACAAAGTCACAGTTGTTAATATCCATACCTACAAGTTCCGATACCCTCATGCCTGTGCTGTAAAGCGTTTCTAAAACAGCCTTATCTCTTAGCCCCAGAACGCCCTCGGCAGGAGCGTTTATAAGCTCTGATACTTCTGCTTCCTGCATAAAATTGGGGAGCAGTTTATTCTTTTTTGGTGTTGAAACACCTGTTAAAGGGTTTGTTTTAACAAGCATCTCCCTTACAAGAAATTTAAAAAAACTTCTTAAGCAGGAGAGCGTCCTTGCTATTGAGGCGCGTGAAAGGTTCCTCTGCCTTAAATCAGCGAGAAACTGCCTTATAAAGATATAATCAACATCCTCTATTCTCTTCTTTCCCAAAAACTCACTAAAACGCTTAAGGTCAAGCCTGTAATTTAAACTCGTATGAGGGGATACTTCCCTTTCTATCTCAAGGTATCTTATAAATTTATCCACATATCTCTGCATTATGACGGGAGTTTCCTGGCCGTATACCTGCATTCAGGATATTTTGAGCATCCGTAAAACGGGCCGCGCCTCGAACTGCGCTCAACAAGTTCACCGTCACAACCGGGCTGAGGGCACTTTACGCCTGTAGGAAACGGCATGGTATTAGTGCACTTAGGGTAATCTGAACAGCTTAAGAATCTCCCCCCTCTGTAATGCTTTACCATCATGGGTTTTCCGCATTTTTCGCATATGCGGTCAGTGGTTTCGGTCTCCACGAGTTCTATCTTGCCGTCTTTATTTTTCTTAGCGGGCTTTGAGTTCTTGCATTTCGGGAATCCCGAACAGCCGAGAAAGGTACCCCGCCTTGACCATCTAAACAACATGGGTTTGCCGCAGATTTCACACTTATAATCAGTGCGTATCTTCTGCTTTTTCATGTTTTCCATGTTATCTTTAGCAGCTAAAAGGTCTTTTGTAAAAGGCTTGTAGAACTCCTTTAACACCTCTACCCAGTCTATATCGCCTTCTTCGACCCTGTCCAGGTTATTCTCCATACCGGCTGTAAAGCTTATATTAAGTATATCCGGAAAATGCTTTACCAGAAGCCTGGTAACTACAGTGCCGACTTCTGTGGGGTAAAAATAGCCTGCTTTTCTTTCAACATAATTACGCTGTACAATAGTCGAGATTATGGGCGCGTAAGTGCTTGGGCGGCCTATACCTTTCTCCTCAAGGTCCTTAACTAAAGATGCGTCAGAGTATCTCGCAGGCGGTTTTGTAAAATGCTGGGACGGGATAAGTTTTATAAGGTCAAGGCCATCCCCTTTTTCAAGGGGTGGTATCTGCTGGGTCTGCTCTTTCTGGTTTTGGTCAAGCTTGAGAAACCCGTCAAATACCATTTTACTGCCGCTTGCCCTGAATGCAAACTTTCTGCTCTTGTCCGAAACAACCGCGTCTACATCAACTGTCTCTATATTAAAGAAGGCCGAAGCCATCTGGCTCTGTAAAAACCTCTTCCAGATAAGGGTGTAAAGCTTAAGCTGGTCAGCGGTCAGGTACTTGCTTACGGAATCAGGGCTTCTGTAAACAGATGTGGGCCTTATCGCCTCGTGCGCCTCCTGCGTCTTCTGCTTAGATTTTTTGAATTTATGCGGTTTTTTGGGTACATACTCTTTGCCAAAATTCTTTATTATATACTCCTTTGCCCTGGTGCCTGCCTCTTTTGATATGTTTATAGAATCCGTTCTCATATAAGTAATAAGGCCTGTATCCTCGTCTTTTCCCAGACTAAGGCCTTCATAGAGCTGTTGTGCCAGTCTCATGGTCCTGCTCGCGGAAAATCTTAGCTTATTAAAAGCATCCTGCTGCATTGTGCTTGTAGTATAAGCGGGCAGGGGACTCCTGGACTTTTTCTGCTGCTTTAAGCTCTTTACAAAAAAATTGCTGTCTTCAAGCGCGCTCAAAATCTTTTCAGAAGACGCCTTATCTTTTATCTTGGGCTTGGCTTCTTCGTCTATCTGGACAAGCTTTGCGATAAAAGAGGGCTTTTTTCCCGGTTTCTCAAGTTCCGCCTCAAGCTCCCAATACTCTTCAGGATTAAAGGCATTTATCTTGTCTTCTCTTTCGACTATAAGCCGCAATGCCACAGACTGCACCCTTCCGGCGCTTAAGCCCCTGCCTACCTTTTCCCATAAAAGAGGGGAGAGATTATACCCCATTATCCTGTCAAGTATGCGCCTTGCCTGCTGGGCGTTTACCCTGTTCATGTCTATTGAGCGCGGATTCTTAAAAGCCGACTCAATAGCCTCTTTTGTGATTTCGTGAAACTCAACACGCAAAATCTCCTGCCCTGAAGAGACAAGTTTATTCTCTATATGCCAGCTTATGGCCTCTCCTTCGCGGTCAGGGTCAGTAGCGAGATATATTACGGATTTGCCCTTTATCTTCTTCTTAAGTTCCTGGGCCAGTTTTTTACGTGAAGGCACTATAACATATTCGGGTTTAAAATCATTATCCACGTCAACACCCATGCTGGCCGAGGGTAAGTCTATCAGGTGCCCCATAGAAGAAGTTACATCATACTTTGGCCCCAAAAACTTAGAGAGGGTGCGTGATTTTGCCGGAGACTCAACTATAACTATTGATTTTTTCATTATCTATTCTTTTACCTTATCCTTATTCAGCTCAAACCAGTGGCCCCATGCCTCTTTGTCACTGCCGTAATTCTGGCCTGAAAGTCTCTTTAAGGATTCCTGCGCATAAATCCTCACATCCTTATAATCATCGCCTAAAGCCTCTATCAATGCCGGCACAGCCGCGTAATTTCCGTAAATGCCAAGGGCGTGGGCGCAGGAAGCCCTGACCGTATTTGACCTGTCATTCTTAAGCATATCCACGATAGCGGGCACAGCCTCTTTCACATCCCAGCTCGCGGCAAGCTCTACGGCATAACTTCTAATCTCCTGGTTGCTATCGGCAAATGCCTCTAATACGCTCCTGTATTCTGTTGTGCCCTCAAGCTTATCAAGCGACTCTATCGCGGCAAGCCGCACTTTATCGCTCGGGTCAACAAGAATAAGATTTGCCAGCGGCTTTGCCGCGGATTTGTCATCTATCTTGCCAAGGGCCTCTGTCGCGTAAAACCTGACCTCCCATTCCTCATCACCAAGTGACTTTATCAGGGCAGGCGCTGCCTTTTTATCTCCTATGCGGCCCAGGGCCCTTGCCGCGTTATACCTCATTGTCATCCTGTCTTCGTCAATAACATCGATAATCACCGGCACAGCCCTCTTATCTCCTATCTCTCCGAGTATATCAACACACTCAACCCTTAAATCAGCAGGCTGATTCTTCCAGTCTCTTACAACCGTTATTAACGGCTCAACGGAATTCGCGCCCCAGTCAACAAGGTCTTTTTTTGCCCTCCTGCTTATATTGCCTTTCTTATTCTCAAGATTCTCTATCGCCTTTCTGACCTTTTCATTAAGCCTGTAATCGAATTTTTCCTCAATAGCTCTCGCGAAATCCACATTAGCCAGAAAAAAAACACCCAATAACACGGCCGCGGCTGCTGCTATCTTTTTCATAACTTCTCCTCCTTAAAATTTTAAAAGAAAATTTAATTTCTTCCGCTTAAGCTCTTACGTAGAGTTTTCCCGGAAGCTGCTTGATTACGCCTTTTAACTCCATATTTAAAAGTATGGCTTTCGCCTTCCGGATTTCCATATCCATGTTTTGCATGATAATGTCTATATCACACGGGTCATCAGAAAGCATATCGTATATACGCTTTTCACCGGGCTCTTTTAAAAAAAACGGTTTATCTTCTTTGGCCTCATTGTTTTTAGGGGGCGTGCTTAATTCTTCCAGTATCTCGCCGGCTCCTTCGACAAGTTTTGCGCCCTGTTTTATAAGCGAATTGGTTCCTATTGATGAGAATCTGCCTGCCATACCGGGCACCGCAAATACATCACGGCCCTGTTCCAGCGCGAGGTTTGCTGTTATAAGTGCCCCGCTTCTGTTTCCCGCCTCAACTACCAGGACTCCTTTTGACAAACCGCTTACAATCCTGTTTCGCCTGGGAAAGTTCTGCTTAGAAGGCTGCGCCTGCATCGGAAACTCTGAGAGCAATGCCCCGTTTTTAATTATCTCTTCCGCAAGGGGTTTGTTCTCAGAAGGATATATAAGGCTCAACCCGTTTCCTAAAACAGCTATGGTCCTTCCCCTGTTATCTATAGCTGCTTTATGGGCAGCGGTATCAATACCTCTTGCCAGGCCGGAAACAATTGTCACCCCGTCAGAGATAAGGCCGGAAACTATCCTCTTGGTAATATCAAGCCCGTAATAAGTGCAAACGCGCGAACCTACAACAGCTATTGAAAGATTATCTTGTTCTGTCAAATCTCCTTTTACGTATATAATTACAGGCGGGTCATATATGGTTTTGAGACTTTCAGGATATTCATTATCAAAAAGGGTAATTACCTTTACGTTAAAATCGTTTATAAGCTCAAGCTCCTTCCTGATACAAGAATCAGCACGGGCTTCTTTTATGGATTCAGCCGCCTGGGTTCCTATGCCTTTTACGGACTTAAGCGCGTTGATGTCAGCTTTTAATATGCCTTCCGGAGTTTTGAATTTATCCAGTAAAGCCTTTAACCTTACACAACCTATATTACCGGTTAAATTAAGCCGGATAAGTCCTTTTCTAAAGTCATCCACGATTATCTTTCTTCTCCATTATGGCTATAACCTTTTCAGCGGCTTCTTCAGCGGTAATATCAGAGGTATCTATCTTATAATCAGCGCGGTCATAATAAGCCTGCCTTTTACGAAGAAGCTCGCCTATACTGGAAACAGGGTCAGGGGTATCAAGCAGGGGTCTGTGTGTTTCCGCTTTTGTCCTCTCGTAAATCACCTCGGGCCTGGCGAAGAAACATATGACAACACCGTGTTCTTTAAGGCGCCTTATGTTGTCCTCATTAATGACAACTCCGCCGCCTGTATCTATTATCGAATTTTTATCCCTGGAAACAGCCTTTACCGCCTCTGACTCTATCTTTCTAAAAATAGGCTCCCCGTCTTCCTCAAAAATTTTTGATATGGGCTTTCCCACCTTCCACTCTATCATGTCATCAAGGCACAGCCTCTGCCTTTTTAGCCGCGTGGCGAGAATCTTGCCTACCCTGGTCTTTCCCGTACCCATAAAACCTACAAGGACTATGTTCTTCATAATATTCGCATCTTAAGCTGTAAGCTTTAAGCTGTATGCTATAAGCTTACAACTTACAGCTTACAGCTTAATTCTTAATCATTAATCCTGCGGCGTATTTCATTCAGAGAATCTCCGCCGAATTTCTCCAGAATAGACTGCGCTATTACAAATGCCGTGACATTTTCTCCGACAACAGCTGCCGCGGCAACCGCGCATACATCCGAACGTTCTGTGGCGGCTTTCTTTACCCTGCCTGTTCTTATATCAACGGAAAGAAGCGGTTTCATCAGAGTTGATATAGGCTTCATCGCGCAGCTTATCCTTAAAGGCTCTCCGTTTGTAATACCGCCTTCTACGCCGCCTGCGTTGTTGGTGCGTCTTGTTATGAACTTGCCTTTTAAGATAATCTCATCATGGAACTGTGAGCCGGGAAGCTCTGTTCCCGGAAAGCCTGCCCCGAACTCAACGCCTTTTATTGCCTGGATAGAGATAATTTCCGCCGCAAGCCTTGCGTCAATCTTCCTGTCATAATGAACATGGCTTCCTAATCCCGGCATAATGTTAAGGCCTATAATCTCAAAACCGCCTCCGAGAGTATCCCCTGCTTTCTTTGCCTGGTCAATTCTCTTAATCATAAGTTTTTCAGATAGTCTATCAGCGCAATTTAAGCAGGAGGACCTTAAGTTTCTCTTTATCCGGTTTAGGTTAAGATTTTCAGTATCAGCCTCTATATCAGCTATGTATTTTGTATGGCTGAATATATCCACCTTAAATTCTCTTAAAAAGAGCCTGCATACAGCTCCTATGGCCACCCTCGCTGCTGTTTCCCGCGCGCTGGCACGCTCTAATATATCTCTTGCGTCAGCTGTATCATATTTAATCATACCGGCCAAGTCAGCGTGTCCAGGCCTGGGGCATGTCAAACTGCCTAATTTGTCAATGTTGAAGTCTTTATTCTTTATCGCAATCGCAATAGGGCTGCCTATTGTAACGGACTTTCTTAAGCCTGAGAGAATCTCGACTTTGTCGGATTCTATATTCATTCTCCTGCCCCTGCCGTATCCTCTCTGCCTGCGCTTAAGTTCCTTATCTATGAATGCCTTATCAATCTTTAACCCCGCGGGCATGCCCTCTAAAATAGCCACGAGTGTCTTTCCGTGCGATTCACCTGCTGTCATATAACGTAACATATATCACCTCTGTTTTTAATTTATTTACAGGCTTTACGCCTTAATATAATAGTATTCTCTCTAAAATCCTGTTTCCCCAAAATATAAATACAAGCGCTGCTATTGACAGGTACGGGCCGTAAGGTATTATATCAGCCTTTTTGCGGACTTTTTCTACTATGCCTACGACAGAGCCGAAAAACGGCGCGGCGAAAAATACAAACAACGCCCCTTTCCATCCAAGAAACGCCCCTATCATAGCCAGATATTTTACATCCCCCATGCCCATGGCGCTATCCTCGCCTATCTCTTTAAGCTTTTTGCTGAAGAGCTTTGTGCCAAACCACGCTATGGCATATATCAGCGCGGCGCCTGTTACAGCGCCCAGCAGCGAGTCTCTTATGGCATAGAGCCTGTTTGCCGTAGCATGAAGTTCCGGAAAAAGAAAGCTGACAGCAAAACCTATTATTATGCCGCCGCATGTAATTTCATCGGGTATTATATGATGCTCAAAATCTATAAATGTTGCCGCTATAAGGCTGCTGCAGAATATTATATAAACAAGCGCTATCGGCGTAATGCCAAAATTGATTACCACAAGGGTAAATAGAATTGCAGTAAGCAGTTCAATTACAATATACCTCGTGGATATTCTCTTTTTACAAAAACGGCACCTTCCCATAAGCATAAGAAAACTTAAAACAGGTATATTATCATACCATAATATCTTATGCCCGCAGTGAGGACACGACGACCCCGGCATAATAACGGACTTACCTTCCGGCAGCCTGTAAACGCACACATTTAAAAAACTGCCTGTTACAAGGCCTAAAATCACTGTTATAAATATAATCATGAAAGCCCGCCAAGAAGTTCTTTCTTCATTAAGGCGACAGGCGCCTTTCTGCCTGTCCAGAGCTCAAAAGCCATTACGCCCTGATAAAGAAGCATGCCGGTTCCTCCTGCGGATTTTATGGATCTTTTTTCGCATTCTTTCAGCAGCTTTGTCTGAGAAGGCCTGTATATAACATCATAAACCTTAAGCCCTTTATGCAATAAAGACGCCTCTATGGGTAATGAATCGCATTTCTTCATGCCTAAAGGGGTGCAGTTTACCAGAAGGCGGCAGTTTCTTATCACGGCTGGAATATCTTTTTTTCCGCAGGATGATACCCTGACTCTCTTAAAGGCTCTATTTACAGCGCCTGAAAGAGACGATGCCTTTTCAGATGCTATGTCATATATAAAAATATCTTTACACCCTTTACCGGCAAGGGCAAAGGCAACAGCTCTTGAGACTCCTCCCGCGCCAATCAGGAAGATACTCTTATCTTTTGGATTAAACCTGAGGTCTATGCTCAGGCTTCTTAAGAATCCCGAATAGTCGGTGTTCTTTCCTATAAGGGACTTCTTTTGTGCAAGTACGGTATTTACAGCGCCTATTTTCTTCGCGAGAGGGTCTATCTTATCAAGATACCGCATGCACTCGGATTTAAAAGGAATAGTTACATTAAAACCCGCAACGCCGGTCTCTCTTAAAAAAGATAGGGCATGCTTTAGCTTGCCCTTTTTTACCGGAAAAGGAAGGTACACCGCGTTTATATTGAGCTTTTTAAACGCGGCATTGTGCATATTCGGAGATAAGCTGTGAGCTACGGGATTACCGACCAACCCATAGAGCTTGTGAGAAAATCTCTTAACCATAAAGTATCATTTGCGCTGGTTACGAAGCAAAGGCAGCAAGGCTAAATCTGCTTGAGCTTCCGCGGATGAGCCCAAAAGGCTTTGTCCATAGCGTTGAGATAGGCTTTTACACTTGCCTCAACTACATCTGTGCTTATGCCCCTCCCGGAAACAACCTTGCCCTTGACAATGAGTTTTATAGATGCCTCGCCTAACGCGTCCTTGCCGCTTGTAACTGAGCGTATGCTGTAGTCTATCAGCTTTCCCCGTAAACCCGTTATTTTGTCAATAGCTTTATAGCATGCGTCGACAGGCCCGTCTCCGGAAGCCTCTGCCTGTAAAGTCTTTCTTTTGAATTTAAGTCCTATTGTAGCCTTTGGTTCGTGCTGGGTTCCGCCTTCTACATAAAGATGCGTAAGCCTGTAAACCTCGCCTGTTGTCGCTATCTCATCCTCTACTATTGTCTTTAAGTCTTCATCATAGACATTCTTCTTCTTGTCAGCCAATACCTTGAATTTCTCAAACGCCTTTTTTAACTCTTTCTCCTTAAGGTGAAACCCCAGCTTTTTAAGCCTGACCGAAAGGGCATGTTTACCCGAATGTTTTCCAAGCACAAGTTTTGTCTCTCCGAAACCCACGTCTTCAGGCTGCATAATCTCATAAGTGGACCTCTTTTTCAATATGCCGTCCTGGTGTATCCCGGCCTCATGCGCAAAAGCATTGGAGCCTATGACAGCCTTATTCGGCTGGACAATAATACCTGTCAGCCTGCTTACCATGCGCGAGGCTTCGTAAAGGTGTTTTGTCTTTATATTGGTCTTTTTATTAAAAAAATCTTTTCGCGTCTGCATGGCCATAACTATCTCTTCTAAAGAGGCGTTGCCCGCGCGTTCTCCTATTCCGTTTATTGTGCATTCGATTTGAGAGGCGCCGTTTTTCATCGCGAGAAGTGAATTGGCAACAGCAAGGCCGAGGTCATTGTGGCAATGCACGCTTATTACTGCCTGGTTTATGTTGCGTACCCTGCGCCTTATATTATATATAAGCCTGCCGAATTCATCGGGTATAGAGTAACCGACCGTATCGGGAATATTTACAGTGCCTGCGCCTGCCTCTATGACAGCTTCTATTACGCGGAACAAAAAATCAGGGTCTGTCCTTGAAGCGTCCTCGGGAGAAAATTGTATATCGCTTACGCGCTTTCTCGCGTATTTAACCGCGCTTACAGCCTGCTTTAATATCTCGTCTTCAGCTTTCTTAAGCTTATAGCGCATATGTATTTTGCTTGTGGCGAGAAACACGTGTATACGCGCGCGCTCGGCGGATTTCACAGCCTTATAAGCCGCGTCTATATCCTTTCTGAGTGAGCGGGCAAGGCCGCATATAATAGGGCCTTTGACCTTTCTGCTTATAAGCTCAACAGCAGCCAGGTCATCAGGCGAGGCTATGGGAAAACCCGCCTCAATCGCGTCAACACCCAAACGCTTAAGCTGTTTTGCTATCTCAAGTTTCTCGCTCTTCTGGAGGCTTGCCCCGGGAGACTGTTCTCCGTCTCTTAATGTAGTATCGAATATGATAATCTGCTTCTTCATCTTTTTTTCCTTATTGTAGGATATTCTTAAAAACTACTTAATCCTTACAAGTTAATTCTTAATTCTTGCAAATCTAAGGGGTGCTCCTTTTGGGGCAGTCCCCTTTAATCCTTTAATTACAGCCAGGGCATAAGGGGTCTTAATTTAGCTCCGACTTCTTCTATCTTGTGCCCCTTGTCAATCTCTCTCATCCTGGTGAATTCAGGCCTGCCTTTTTTATTCTCCTGTATCCACTCTTTAGCGAACTTGCCTGATGTTATCTCTTTTAATATCTTTTTCCTCTCTTTACGGGTCTTCTTGTTTATTATTCTCCTGCCCCTGGTATAATCACCGTATTCAGCGGTATCTGAAACGCGGCTGCGCATACCCTGCATACCGTACTGGTATATCAGGTCTGTTATAAGCTTTAATTCATGCAGGCACTCAAAGTACGCTATCTCAGGCTGGTATCCTGCCTCGACAAGCGTGTCGAATCCCGCCTTAACAAGTTCTGTCACCCCGCCGCAGAGCACTGTCTGCTCGCCAAACAGATCTGTCTCTGTCTCTTCTTCAAATGTAGTCTCTATTACACCTGCGCGTGTTCCGCCAATGCCTTTTGCGTATGACAATGCCAGCTCAAGCGCCTTACCGCTGGCATCCTGGTATATAGCGACAAGGCATGGCACACCTTTACCTTCCTCGTACATTCTGCGCACAAGGGCTCCAGGGCCTTTAGGCGCTATCATAAATACATCAACATCATCAGGAGGCACTATCTGTTTAAAGCGAATATTAAAGCCATGTGAAAATACAAGAGCTTTGCCCTTCTTGAGATTAGGCTTTATTGACTCATTATAGACAATAGCCTGGACATGGTCCTGGGTTAATATCTGTATAACATCAGCTTCTTTAGCAGCCTCTGAGGCTGGTACGGGTTTAAACCCGTCTTTAACCGCCTGCTGATAATTCGGCGTATTCTCAAGCTCTGAAACTATTATATCCATTCCGCTGTCTCTTAAATTAAGGCTCTGCCCCCTTCCCTGTATTCCATAACCTATTATTGCCGTCTTTTTCTGTTTCAGTATCTCAATATCCGCGTCTTTCTCATAATATATAGTTGCCATTTTTTTAAGCCCCTTTCTCTTTAACTATAATTCCATAGCGATACGGCCTGTACGCGCTATCTCTTTTATGCCGAATTTCTCTAAAGCGGATAAGAGGTTCTCTATCTCATCCTGACTGCCTGTAATTTCAGCGGTTATGCTGTCAGCTTTACTCTTTATAACATTCGCTGGTGAACTCTTAAGTATGCTTGAGACTTTGGGCTTGCTGGGTTTGTTAACATTAACCTTAAAAAGCACAAGCTCCCTGTCAATATGCTCTTTTCTTACATAATCCTTTACAATGATAACATCTATAAGCTTATTCAACTGCTTCTTGACCTGTTCCAGTATCTTGTCATCACCTTTTACAACGATAGTCATTCTTGATATCGTAGGGTCCTCGGTCTCCCCTACGGCAAGGGAACTTATATTAAAACCTCTCGCGCTGAATAAGCCCGCTATTCGCGCTAATACACCGAATTTGTTCTCAACCATAACCGATATTATATGTTTCATTGTTTATCCTTATTTTATACGCATTCCGTTATCGCGTTTTTTGCGTTATGGCGTTATAGCGTTTGGAATTATCTAAACGCAATAACGCGATAACTTAAATACGCAATACGAATTACGCCATTCCCCCTATCATGCGGTTAATCGCCTCGCCTGCAGGTACCATCGGGAATACGTTCTCCTCGCCTTCAACAACAAAATCCAGGACAACTGTGTTTTTGCTGGCTATGGCTTTCTTTATCGCGGGCTTTACGTCCTCTTTCTTTGTAACCCTTATACCTAAAGCGCCATAAGCCTCTGCTATCCTGACAAAATCCGGACACCCCTGGTCAAAACATGTATGCGAATATCTCTTACCGTAAAAGAGCTCCTGCCACTGCCTGACCATGCCAAGACAGCAGTTGTTAAGAATAGCTATGTTAACAGGAAGCTTGTTCTTTACGGCTGTGGCAAGTTCCTGCACATTCATCTGGAAAGAACCGTCTCCTGCTATATCAAAAACTATCTTTTCAGGCATGGCAACCTGCGCGCCTATTGCCGCGGGAAAACCATAGCCCATTGTCCCCAGGCCGCCGCTTGATAAGAAAGTGCGTGGTTTTGTATATTGATAAAACTGCGCTGCCCACATCTGGTTCTGGCCTACTTCGGTTGATATAATGGCATCACCTTTTGTCGCCTCATATATCTGCTCAACTATAAACTGCGGCTTAAGAACATTCGCGCTGTCCTCGTATTTAAGAGGCGCTTTTTTCTTCCACTCGTCTATTTTTGCAAGCCACTGAGACGTATCAGGCGTGCTTACGATATCATTGAGTTTTTTCAAAACGTTCTTGGCGTCGCCTACTATCGGTATATCAACGCGGACATTCTTGCTCACGCTTGAGGGGTCGATGTCTATATGTATTATCTTTGAGTTAGGCGCAAACTCATCAAGCTTTCCCGTAACCCTGTCATCAAACCTCGCGCCGACAGCTATTATAAGGTCACTGTCCATAATCGCGTTATTGGCATAGACCGTGCCATGCATGCCGAGCATCTTCAGGGAGAGCGGATTGGTCTCAGGAAACCCTCCCATGCCCAGAAGCGTGGTAGTAACAGGTATCCTGCATTTATCCGCCAATTTAAAGAGTTCTTTTTCGGCGCCTGATATGATAATACCTCCGCCCGCGTATATCAGAGGCTTGCCAGAGGCCTTTATAGCCTTGGCGGCCTTTTTTATCTGCCCCGGATGCCCTTCATATGTGGGCTTGTAACTTCTGATATTTGCTTTAGCAGGATACTTAAACTCTGCCTCCGCAAGCGTGACATCAACAGGAAGGTCTACCAGCACAGGCCCGGGCCTTCCGCTTCTGGCAATATAAAAAGCCTCTTTTATTATATTCGCCAGCTCATTTACATCTTTTACAAGAAAGTTATGTTTTGTAATAGGCCTGGTAATGCCGGTTATATCAGCCTCCTGAAAAGCATCGCTTCCTATAAGCGGCGTCTTCACCTGGCCAGTAATAGCCACTATGGGAACTGAATCCATATACGCTGTAGCTATTCCTGTTACAAGATTTGTCGCGCCCGGCCCTGATGTGGCAAGGCACACGCCAACCTTGCCGCTTGCGCGCGCGTAGCCGTCCGCGGCATGGGCAGCAGCCTGTTCATGCCTTGTAAGCATAAAATTTACAGAACCTTTATATATTACATCAAATATAGGCAATAATACTCCGCCGGGATATCCGAATATTATATCAACCCCTTCTTTTTTTAACGATTCGATAAGTATCTCTGCGCCTTTTAATCTCATAGCTTCTCCGTTTATTCGGTTCTCGGTGTTAGGTGTTAGGTTTACGCTTATGGCCTGCTTTTCGAAAACCGCAAACCGCCAACCAAAAACCGGTTGTTACGTTGACAGGACCGCGCCGCAGGCTGCGGATTCGACCATTTTCGAATAACGCGCAAGATAGCCTGTTCTTATCTTAGGCTTCCTTGGCCTCCATGTGCGGAGCCTCTTATCAATCTCTGCTTTTGTAAGTTTAAGCTCAATCTTTCTGTTAGGAATATCTATTGATATAAGGTCATTATCCCTGATTATCGCTACAGGCCCGCCTGCAGCCGCTTCAGGAGAAATATGGCCTATGCAGGGGCCTCTTGTGCCGCCTGAAAACCTGCCGTCTGTTATAAGAGCGACCTCTTTTGACAGGCCCATGCCTGCTATAGCAGCTGTAGGAGCAAGCATCTCTCTCATCCCGGGTCCTCCTTTCGGGCCTTCATACCTTATAACAATTACGCTGCGTGAGGGTATTTCACGCGCCATGATAGCTTTCATGGCTTCTTCTTCCGAATCAAAGCAGACAGCCTTTCCCACAAATGCCATTACAGCTTTCGCGACTGCGCTCTGTTTTACAACACAGCCGTCAGGAGCGATATTGCCCTTTAACACGGCTATGCCGCCTTCTTTATGGTATGCCTTTTTAAGGGGCCTTATAATATCATCATCATAAATAACAGCGTTCTTTACATTATCTTTTAAAGTCCTGGTTGTTACTGTCATGTTATTCTTAAGCTTTGAGAGCAGCCTGTTCAATACTGCTGGTATGCCTCCTGCGTATTCTAAGTCTTCCATAAAATACTCACCACCCGGCCTTATGTCAGTAATGTGCGGCGTCTTTTTACATATCGCGTCAAGCTCATCAAGCTTTAAATCCACGCCTGCCTCATGCGCGATAGCGGGTATATGAAGCATTGTATTGGTGGAACCGCCAAGCGCCATATCTACCATAACGGCGTTATATACAGATTGTTTGTTTATAATCCTGCGCGCTGTTATACTCTTTTTAACCAGTGTAATTATCTGCTCGCCGCTTGCGAAGCCGATGCGTTTCTTTTTGGCTGAATTTATAAGCGCTGTCGCGCATCCGGGCAAAGACATGCCGAGAGTCTCGGTAACGCATGCCATTGTATTTGCCGTATACAGGCCCTGACATGAGCCCGCGCCCGGGCAGGAACAGAGCTCAAGACTCTCCATCTCAGCCTCTGTTATCTCGTTCTTCTGCCTCTTTGCCATTGCCTCAAACGTATCTCTTACAAAAGAGCGCCTCTGCATCCTGTGCATACCTGAGAGCATAGGCCCTGCTGTAACAACAATAGCGGGTATATCAAGCCTTGCCGCTGCCATGAGCATGCCCGGGGTTATCTTATCACAGTTTGTAAGAAGGACCAGACCGTCTAAGGCGTGCGCCATGGCAACGCTTTCAACAGAGTCTGCTATAAGCTCGCGCGAAGCAAGTGAATACTTCATTCCCTGATGCCCCATTGCTATGCCGTCACAAACACCCGGTATGCCGAAGACAAAAGGCTGCCCCCCTCCTGAACATACACCATGCTCTATCTCGCGCTCTAATAACCTCATGTCCACATGGCCGGGTATAAGGTCTGTAAAGCTTGAGGCAATACCTATAAACGGCTTATTTAAGCTCTTTTTGCTTATGCCTGTAGCGTATAAAAGCGCCCTGTGAGGCGCTCTTTCCAAGCCCTTTTTCGTAACATTGCTTCTCATGGTAAAATCCTTCCCTTTAGTATAAATAGTAGTAATAAATTATAACATAGTATATCAAAATGTCAAATCTAATTGTTTATTGCTCTCATTTATCAAGCGGAAGGCTCTTTAGTGAGGCCCTGAGAATTTTATTGCCGGGGTCTATATCCAGTCCCGCGTTAAAATAGCTCCTGGCTATGCCGGGCCTTCCCGTCTTTTTATAAAATATTCCTATATTATTATATATCTCCGGATTGCCAGGAGCAAGTCTTGCGGCTTTTATAAAATACTTAGCAGACTCTTTCTGCCTGTTAAGCTTAAAAAGTATCACGGCTTTCAGGTTACATATGTTATAGTAGTCGGGCATGATATCTTCGGCAATATCAATAGCGCAAAGGGCCTTATTATAGATTTCTATATCATAAAAGAATTTTGCCGTGAAAATAAATATCTCGGGGTATAACTGTTTTTTCTTCGCTTTTTTTACCAAAACAGGATCAGCATTAATCGAAAAAGTATCCAGGTTGATGCTGTTTTTATCGATTATACTCTTGTAATTACCGTTATCTGATAAAAATACCGAGCCCTTACCGTCAAAAAATACCAGCTTCCAATTTCTGTTCTTATATAAATATTTGAAAAATGAACCTGAAAAACCGCCCGCGCAAGGCAGGACAACACATTCTATATTAAGATTATCTTTTACCCTTTCTATCAGCTCCGGATTCCTGCGTATCTTATCCCATGCCCTTAATAGAGTGTCTCCCTGGACCTCTGTCCTGCCGTCCATAAAGACTCTGCAGTCAGGGTAAAGGGCAAACACCAAATAAGCGCCGTTATTGAAAAAATTGAATATATTTGTCTTAATGCGTTTATCTTTAATAAACTCCGCAGGGCCGTAAGGTATATTAAAGCTGAATTCGTTTTGCCCTAAGATAAAAGATTCGGTATCGCAGTTTAAATTATATATATACCGGGCTTTATAAAGACTGATAACATTCTTAAATATGTCAAACGCGTTAAATATCAGCATAATAACAAATAGCGGGTAAAGTACCCTTAAAAACAACTTTTTCATTGGCGATTTTCGAAGCCTTGAGATTACTCCATTATTCTCGGCATTGTAAAGATTAAAGAGCGTTAATAAGCCTGTCGATAATACAAGCATCCCCAAATGCCTTTCCGCTATTATACTCAGAGAGAAAAACAGAGCAAAAATAGAAATATCGAAAATATCCAGCCGGTTTATATTCAGGATAACGGAAATAACAAACAGTATTATAACAAGGCTTATCAAAGAAAATTCTTTATTGTGTATAATATGCAGGATGGGTATATTGGATAATTCGGTAATGGCCTCAAAGGCATAAGAGCTTTCCGTAAAATTAGCGACTGCCGAAGAGATAATCCCGAAAGGATAAGCCGCGCCTTTTAAAAAATAAGGGTTTAATACTGATACCGCTATGGCTGATAAAAAAAGGTATATAAGCTTTCTCAGCAGCTCTCCGCCGATACTGTTCGCATTCCACTCGAATGGGAGTTTTATTCTGCCTTCAACAGCCTTTGATATGATAAATGCAAGAATAATAACAGGCCCTGTTATAAAATAGCCGTGCATATTCACCCATATTACCTGCAAAGGCA
>CAZBMI010000004.1:0-15524 GCA_964492885.1 uncultured Planctomycetia bacterium
AAGATAAGACTGCAGCCGGCGCAGGTAATTGTCTTAAGCTTTCTGTCTGTTATTATTGCGGGAGCCGTATTGCTTTGCCTGCCCGTATCAACAGCGGATAACAGCTCCCCGGGAATAATAAACAGCCTGTTTACCGCTACAAGCGCGACCTGTGTCACCGGCCTTATCGTAAAAGACACAGGGGGCTTTTTTTCTCCTTTCGGAAAGCTGGTCATACTCTGCCTTATCCAGGCCGGCGGTTTGGGTATAATGACCTTTTCGACTATGTTTGCTATTTTGCTGGGCAGGAAACTATCTATATCCCAGAACATGACCATACAAAACGCGCTCGGCCACACAAAGATAGAAGGCTTAAAGAACCTGATATTTTACATAGTTATCTTTACATTTACAACAGAGGCAATAGGCGCGCTCCTGTTGTATCTTAGGTGGTCCGCGGTGACGGGCTGGGATAAGCTTCTTACCGCGCAAAGAGCGGTGTTTCACGCGGTATCAGCTTTTTGTAACGCGGGGTTTTCATTATTTCCAGCGAGCCTGTCGGGTTTTACCTCAGACTGGCTCACAATAGCGATATTCTCGGCGTTAATTATTATAGGCGGTATGGGCTTTGTGGTTTTTCTGGACATACCAAAACTAAAATTCTGGAAACAAGACAGAAGGCTTATCTTCTCCCGCATCAGCCTCCAGACAAAGATAGTTTTCTTTGTGACGCTTCTGCTTATTACCGCGGGCGCGTTAGGCGTGTATTTTTTAGAGAACAACTCCTCTCTTTACGGCATGACCCCTGCGGAAAAAGCCTCAACGTGTATATTTACCTCAATAACACCGAGAACAGCGGGTTTTAATATATTGAATACAGGTACGCTAAGGCCGGTAACGCTGTTTATGCTCATTATCCTTATGTTTATAGGCGCATCCCCCGGTTCCACAGGAGGCGGAATCAAAACAGTTACATTCGGCATTGTGCTCGCTGCCGTATATTCTATGTTCAGGGGCGGAGAGCGCATAAGCCTTTTCGGCAGGACAATACCGAAAGAGACGTACAGGCGCGCTGCGGTTATAATCTTTCTGAGCTTATGCGTTGTTATCGCATCGACGTGTTTAATATCAGTTACAGAAAGCGCTGCCGCGCAGAGCAGCCACTATTTTTTAGGCGTGCTTTTTGAGTCAACATCCGCGTTTGGCACAGTAGGTTTATCAACAGGCATCACGCCGGGGTTGACACCTCTTGGAAAAATAATTATCATGATTACCATGTTTGTCGGAAGGGTGGGCCCGCTTACCCTCGCGCTTGCCATAGCAATGCGCAGAGAAAAGGCCTCTTTCCGTTATCCTGAAGAGTCATTGATGGTCGGGTAAAAAGGGGGACTGTCCCCTTTTTTTAATTGAGAACGCGTGAACAAAAGGGGAGACTTCCCCCTTTTTACGGGAGACAATAAGATGAGACAATTTGCGGTAGTGGGCTTAGGCAGGTTCGGCTCCAGCGTGGCAGAGACATTGAGCGCTAAAGGCTGTCAGGTGCTGGCCATTGACACGGATGAAGAGAAGGTCCAGGACCTCTCAGACACGGTAGCGCAGGCAGTCTGCGTAAACGCTACCGACGAGAAAGCGTTAAAGGCTGTTGGCATCGATTCGGTAGACGTGGCTATCGTAAGCGTAGGCGGAAACATCGAATCGTCGATACTTATCACGCTTGTCCTTAAAGAGATAGGCATAAAAGAGGTAATAGCAAAGGCTGTTACCACTGACCAGGGCAAGGTATTGGAAAAAGTAGGCGCGGACAGGGTGGTATTTCCCGAAAGGGATATGGGGATACGGATAGCTAACGCGCTTACCTCGCCTAAGGTCAGCGAGCATATAGACCTTTCTTCGGAATGCAGCATTATAGAGATACAGGCGCCGGAGGAGTTTGTTGATAAGAGTTTAAAACAGCTTAACCTGCGCGTTGAGTTCGGGCTTAACATAGTCGCCATAAAGAGCACGGATTCCAAAGGAGAAGAGGTTGTCAACCCGACTCCGGCCGCGGACTACAAGATACGGCCGCAGGACAAACTGATGATAGTCGGCCCTAATGAGAATATTGAAAAATTAAAAAAGAAGGCTTAAGTTTTTATGCGTCAACGCCTACGAAACATAGAAGAGCAGGCAAACGCCGATATAGATTCTGCGAGTACGCCTGAGGAGCTCGAGCAGGTCAGGCTCAGGTATTTAAGCAGGAAAGGCATAATTGCCCAATGCTTTAAAGAGCTGGGCTCTGTACCGCAGGAGGAGAGGCCCGCTATCGGGCAGGCTATCAACAAGTTAAAAGACGCGCTTTCGCGGGATATAGAGCAACGTGAAGGAGAGCTTGCCTCTTCAGCAGGCGCGCCTGAAACCGCCGGTATTGATATTACCATGCCGGGCGCAAAACCTGATATAGGAGGCCTGCATCCTGTTACAACTACACTGCAGGATATATGCGGTGTATTTTCCCATATGGGTTTTGCTATTGTAGAAGGCCCGGAGATAGAGACAGAGTTTAATAATTTTGAGGCCCTGAACATACCGCTTGAGCACCCGTCGCGGGACACCTTTGATACGTTCTATATAAACACAGATAATTTTGACTCGGACCCTGATAAGAGAAGGCTCTTGAGAAGCCACACCTCTCCCATGCAGATAAGGTATATGCACAAGCACACACCGCCTTTCGCGATAGCTGTCCCGGGCAAGGTGTTCAGGCCTGACGCTACAGACGCCAGCCATTCATTTATGTTTCATCAGGTAGAAGGCCTTGTAGTGGCAGCAGATATAAATTTCGCGGAGCTTAAGTGGACACTATACGAGTTTGTTAAGCAGTATTTCGGAAGGTCTGTCAAGGCCAGGTTCAGGCCCCATTTCTTCCCATTTACAGAACCGAGCGCGGAAGTGGATATATCGTGTATTATCTGTAACGGAGGCGGCTGCAGGGTATGCAAACAGAGCGGCTGGCTCGAGATATTAGGCGCGGGCATGGTAGACCCTAATGTGTTTCAGGCAGTTGGCATAGACCCCGGCAAATACAACGGCTTTGCTTTCGGCATGGGGGTGGAAAGAATCGCCATGCTCAAATACGGAATAGATGATATACGCATATTATATGATAATGATTTAAGATTCCTAAGGCAGTTCTGATTATGAAGATATCCTACGAATGGCTTAGAGAGTATGTAAATACAAAGATGCGCGCGGAGAACCTCGCCTTAAAGCTTACAATGGCAGGCCATGAAGTCTCCTCTACAGAGAAACACGGTAAAGACATTATTTTTGATATGGAGATTACCGCGAACCGCCCGGACTGCTTATCTCACATCGGCATTGCGCGTGAAACAGCGGCTATTACAGGCAAGAGACTTATGCTGCCCATGGTCAGGATAGCCAAAAAGAACTCTTCCGGCCAATCTTTTAAAGTCAGGATAAACAATCTGTCAGCATGCCCCCGCTACACCTGCAGAGTTATCAAGGGTGTCAAGGTGGGTCCATCGCCAAAATGGCTTGTAAAGAGAATAGAATCAATAGGCTTACGGCCCGTGAACAATATAGTAGATATCACCAATTTTGTCCTGCATGAAACAGGACAGCCTCTGCATGCTTTTGATATCGCTAAACTGCCGGATAAGGAGATTGTTGTGCGTGAGGCAGTGCCCGGCGAGGCCATAACAATGATAGACGGCTACGCAAAGCAGCTTTCCGCGCGCATGCTTGTTATAGCAAGCGACAACAAGCCCGTTGCGGTGGCAGGGGTAATGGGCGCAAAAGAGAGCGAAGTAACAGAAGGCACAAAAGATATTCTTTTAGAGAGCGCTTATTTTGACCCTGTCA
Organism: uncultured Planctomycetia bacterium; assembly: GCA_964492885.1. Lineage (GTDB taxonomy): Bacteria > Omnitrophota > Gorgyraeia > JABMRG01 > JABMRG01 > CAZBMI01. The sequence continues at coordinate 3,841 of CAZBMI010000004.1, forward strand.
GCGTGCGCAGGACAGCTTATAAACTCGCTTTAAGCACGGATTCCAGCTACAGGTTTGAAAGGGGCGTGGACCCTGATGGTGTGCTCTTTGCCTCAGACAGGGCAGCGTGTTTGATACGCGATATAGCAAAAGGCGAAATCGCCGGGATTACTGATACCGGAAAGGCGCTTAAACAGACACCCAAAATTCCGCTTAAGCCCGGTTACGTAAACAAATTACTCGGCACAGACCTTAAAGCCTCAGAGATGCGCAAAATACTCACGGGTCTCGGGTATAAAATCAAAGGTTCTTCGGGCCTTGTTGTCACAGCGCCTTCTTTCAGGCAGGACACAACAAGGCCTGCCGACCTGGCCGAAGAGATTGCCCGCGCGCATGGATATGACGAAATAACCGCCAGGCCCCTGCGTACTATTGTTACGGATGAAGATGAGGCATTTAAAGATTTTGCCGCAAAGCGGCGCATCGCAAAAGACCTGCTTGTTTCATCAGGCTATTATGAAATCATAACTTACAGCCTGGTCAATAGCGCCGCTTTAAAAGATACGGTATTTGAGGAAGACGGCGCGGCAGTGATAAAAAATCCTTTGAGCGCAGACCAGGATATAATGCGCTTTTCACTCTTACCCGGCATGCTCAGGACGGTTTCACACAACTTAAGCAGGCAGGTTTATGATGTAAAGCTGTTTGAGCTGTCGAAGATATATTACAAGCAGGAGTCAGATTATACAGAAGAACCCTCGCTTGTGTTTGCCCGGTATGCGAAACCCGGCAAGTCCGCGCCGGATACTGTGTCTCGGGAAAACCCGCTCTTTCGCGTAAAAGGCGTATTATCTGTCTTATGCGAAAAACTTGGTGTTAAAGAGATTACATTTGAAAAGGCCACACACCCGCTTTTTGAAAAAGAAAGCTCAATGGCTCTTTTAGCAGGCAATCTTATGCTCGGCACGGCAGGGAGCGTAAACAGCAAGGCCCTTGACGCCTTTGGCATAAAAGGCAGGCTCTTTGCCGCAGAAATTAACTTCAGCCGGCTTGCAGGCGTTTCGAGTCTTGTGAAGTATTATAAGCCGCTTGCGCGTTTTCCGTACTCTTACAGGGATATCTCTTTTTCTGTGGCATCTTCCGTGCAATACAAGGAGCTCTTGTCGTTTATCAAAAAAACAGGCGGGACATATCTGGAAAACGCGGAACTCTTAAGCGAATACAGGGGCGGCCAGATAGATAAGAGCCGCCGCGGTATTGCCGTCAGGCTTACATTCCGAAGCAAAGACAAGACTCTTACCGAAGAAGAGATAGATTCCGCGGACAGCGATGTCCGTGAGGGCTTGAAGAAAAATTTTAACGCTTCTTTAAGGTAAGCTCTTGATTTTTCACATAAGTCCTGCTATAGTAAAAGTATCCCTGCTGTGTACGTGGCGCCTGATGAAACTTTGAGCCAACACCTTTATATAGGGAGCTTAACTTCAAAATCGAAACGGCACGCTCTTTTAACAGAGAGAAACCTAACCGTTTTTGAGAGAGCACCCACTTAAAATAGGGGTTCAAAGTCCATCGACAGCCCGGCACGTGCGGGGACTTTTTAATGAGGCCACAATTTGCGGATATTTGCAAAACATTCTTGACGCAAATTGTATGGCCGAATTAACCCCGTACCATTTGCGAAGCAAATTGGTATCGGGGTATCAATCGCATATAATTCTTCGGTTACAAAATGGACCTTTTCCAGAACAACAATACCTCTTTACAGAATCAGCCTCTTGCGCTGCGAATGCGGCCTAAAGACTTATCCGGCTTTGCAGGGCAAAGGCACATAATAGGCCCGGGCAAGCTCTTAAACAGGGCTATAAGCGCCGACAGGCTCCAGTCTCTTATACTGTATGGGCCGAGCGGGGTTGGCAAAAACTGCTTAGCTTTTATCATAAGCAATATCACAAAAGCCCATTTTAACGAGCTTAACGCTGTTGCCTCCAATATCTCTCAACTGCGCAAGGCGCTTGAGACAGCCAAGAACAGGCGCGTAACATCATCACAGAAGACCATACTGTTTTTAGACGAGATACACAGATTTAACAAGGCACAGCAGGATGTGCTTATGCCTTATGTAGAACGCGGAGATATTACCCTGATAGGCGCTACCACGCACAACCCCTTCTTTTTTATTGTGCCTGCTCTTATATCACGTTCTCTTGTTTTTGAGCTGCGCAGCTTAGGCCAAGAAGATATAAAGGCCGTATTAAAAAGGGCTTTGCAGGATAAAGACAACGGCTTTGGCGGCAAGAAGATAAAGATAGATGACAAAGCGCTCGATTTCTTAGCGAAAATATCAGACGGCGACGCGCGCCGCGCCTTGAACGCTCTTGAGATAGGTGTTCTTACCACGGCCCCGCAAAAAGACGATTATATCCATTATACCCTGAAAACAGCAGAAGAGTCTATACAGAAGAAAGCTGTTGTATATGATAAAGATGAGGACGGACATTATGACACCATATCAGCGTTTATAAAATCCATGCGCGGCTCAGACCCTGACGCGGCTTTATACTGGCTTGCGAAAATGTTGTATGCCGGAGAGGACCCGCGTTTTATAGCCAGGCGTATTATTATATGCGCTGCCGAAGATGTCGGTAACGCGGACCCGCAGGCGCTTGTTCTCGCTAACGCCGCTCTCAATGCCGCTGAGTTTGTAGGAATGCCCGAGGCGCGCATCCCCCTTTCGCAGGCTGTTACTTATATAGCAACAGCGCCGAAATCCAACGCGGCATATCTTGGTATAGAGAGCGCGATGGATGACGTAAAAAGTAACAGGACTTTCGAAGTGCCAAAGCACCTTAAGGACGCCAGCTACAAAGGCGCTAAAGATTTAGGCCGCGGAGAAGGGTATAAGTACGCTCATTCTTTCAAGGACCATTATGTAGAGCAGGAGTATGTTCCAACAACGCGCAAATACTACAACCCTACGGACATTGGACGCGAAAAGCAGATAAAAGAGCGCATGCAAAGCCTAAAAAAGGAGAAAAGCGATTAAATATCTTGACTTTTTCTGCAGAGTAGTGTATATATTACATATAGCGCAGCAAGCTATTTTTTTAGGCTAGTTTTTACATACTTTTAATAAGTTAATAATATTATGGCGAAAATAATAAAAGAATACATAACACTAATTTTAATAATTAGTTATATTACTACCATAAATGGGTTTTCTTATGGATATAACTCATATCCTGTATTTAAGAAAACGCATACATTAAGGCCTGCCTCAGTCTCAAGGTCAGATAACAAAGCAATAACAAGAGCTCTTGCCCAGGAAGAGGCTGTAGGCGGCATCTCAAATAGCAAGACGTCCTCATCAGGCAAGAGAATGGCGAAATATATAGGAAAAGGTATTGTTATAACAGCCGCGCTAAGCCTGTTTGCTACGGGCGGAATATTTTATAAGAATTGGCTTAACGAGCAAAGCAAAGTAAAAGAGGCCTTTGTTTTAGAAAAGGTCCTGCCTGCAGAACAATGGCAGATTATATTAGATGCCTTGCGGGATTTTTACGCGCTTATAGAAGACATGCCGGCGCCGCGGCCAAACGACATAACCACAAGACAGAATGTAGGCAAGATAGCGCGGATTATATTGAATGATATATTGAAGAATATGAATATGATATACCGCTATGCGGATAAATATCATGTAAGCCCACAACTTGTTGCAGCAGTGATAATGACAGAAAAAATTGATTTAAGAAACCCGGTTACAGATGAGATTGCGCCGTACTTTGGTTACGACGCGTCTCGCGGCCCCGGACAGATAACAGAAAGAGCGCTTAAAAAATACTGCAAAGACACAAAGTGGCCGGCTTATAATAATAAGTCTACAGAAGAGCTTGAGTTTGATGAGATACACGAAATCTTAATGGGCGAAGGGAAAAATATACAAAGCCATATTCGCGCAGTTGTCATTATATTAAGCAAAATAGGCGTTGAGGTTCAAGATAATACCGGTTATCCGTTTACTCAGGAGCAGAAAATGCTGCAGACAGCACTGCGATACACATCAACATTTGAAGATATTCTCCCGGCTCCAGCAAGCGGCATGTTTACAATCCAGCAACTAAAGGACAGCGAAAAAGCCAGAAGCCGGCTGCATGCTTATATGGTACTTATCTGTAAGGGCCTTATTGAAGAATGGACTTCATTAACTGACCGGCAGGAGATAAATAAACCATTTGTCATTCCGTCGCAAGATCAGGGCAAGCTCTTTGTTCTCCCGCCGGCCGGCAAGGGAGAAAATGTTATTTACAGCAAAGCCTCATCAGCGGGTTACGCACCAGACATAGTTAAGCAGGGAGAGTGTGAAATATTACTTCCAGGCTCCATGCGCAGCCTCCAAGCCCTTATAGGGGTTTGTATAGCAGTGGCAGTCTTTAATAGGCGCACAAAGGAATCTTTTTTAGCTCATCTTTTTCCAGTGGTGCCTGTGGACATAGATACAGAGGATATAGAGGCATGGAAACGGAATTATATTAATGATGTCCTGAAAGATATTCCTCCTGCAGAATGCAATGTTGTGGTAGTCGGTTCCCAATCTTCTTTAAACCGGTATTCAGCAATACGGGAAGTATCACCACTTATTACAATAAGCGACGTCATAGCCATTTTGCAAACAAACGGGGCGACCGCGATACATATAGATCCTCCTTTTACGCAGAAAATAGTTCGTTTGAATTCAAAAGGGGAATTATTTATAAGGCTTACAGGAGACAAGTTCAATTTTACGGATGAAGGGCATAAAATAGATATCAGTAAAGAACAGAAGGAGTTTAAGCAGGATTTTACAGTTACACGCGTTTTAGAAAATATACACTCAAAAGATGTCACAGGCAATAACGCTGTGTTAAACTGGCTGGATGATAGTAAGATGCAGGAGCTGCAATATATAGTAGAACATTTAGATAGCCAGGATGTTTTATTAGCAGATGACATAAAGACGGAGATAATTGATATTCTGGCAGATTTTATAATACACAAGGCATATTTGGGCAAGCCCTGCATCAGGCCTATTGCCTTGCCTATGCGTGATATTTCAGAGAGAATTGAAACTCCGGGAAAACCGGTTGATAAGCGCAGCGCGACAACCGCAAAAACCGGAAGTTTAATAAGAGTTAAAATCGTAAATGATGAACTTGCCACAGCTGCCTAATCTCCGCACATTTCCATTCAATATTCAGGAACGGTCCTCGAGCATAAACACACGCGCTTGAGAAGCGCTCTTAATATATGACTAAATAAGTTATATATTATCTATTATTTTTTTCCATAAAGTTGACAAAACAGGTAGAATATGATATAGTTGCATAGCTATGAGCAGGATATATAATGATATAACAGAGACAATCGGCAATACCCCGCTTGTGAGGATATCAAACATAGATACTTTTGGCGCGCAGGTCCTTGTAAAACTTGAGTCTTTTAATCCATTATCAAGCGTAAAAGACAGAGTCGGCATAGCCCTCATAAAGGATGCAGAAGCCAAAGGACTGCTAAAAAAGGGTTCTGTTATTGTAGAGCCGACAAGCGGCAATACAGGCATTGCCCTGGCATTTACCTCTGCCGTAAAGGGGTATAAACTTATTCTCACAATGCCTGATACCATGAGCATTGAACGGCAGAAGATGTTGAAGCTTCTGGGCGCGGAGATAGTGCTTACCCCGGGTGAAAAAGGCATGAGGCAGGCTATAGAAAAAGCCGAAGAGATCCAAAAGAATACCCCTGGCGCGTTTATGCCCCAGCAGTTTAAAAATCCCGCAAACCCGCAGGCGCATAGAGAGACTACAGCTGAGGAGATATTAAGGGATACGGATAAGAAGGTAGATTTTTTTGTAGCAGGAGTAGGCACAGGCGGGACGCTTACAGGCGTAGCTTCTGTTTTAAAGAAGCAGATACCGCGTGTAAAAATTGCGGCGGTTGAGCCTGCGGGCTCAGCAGTGCTTTCGGGCAAAAAACCCGGGCCCCATAAGATACAAGGCATAGGCGCGGGCTTTGTACCCGATGTACTGCAGAGAGCCCTTATAGACGAGATTATTACTGTCAGTGATGACGACGCTAAGAGATTAACCGCTGAACTGGCCAGGAGAGAAGGGATTTTAGCGGGCCCCTCAAGCGGCGCGGCGCTCTCAGCAGGCCTTGAGATAGCCAAAAGGCCTGACAGTAAAAATAAGAATATAATAGTGATTATGCCTGATACAGGCCAACGGTATTTAAGCGGAGAGAAAAATGGCAAAAACATATGCAGAGATTAATGAGAAGATAAGAAAGGGCAAGGCTGTTGTAGTAACAGCTGAAGAGGTTATAGGTATAGCGGAAAAAGAGGGCACAAAAAAAGCCTCTGAGAGAATAGATGTTGTTACAACAGGCACATTCGGCCCGATGTGCTCTAGCGGCGCTTATTTTAACATAGGCCATACCAAACCCAAAATCAAGCTTGGTAACGGAAAAGCCCTGCTTAATAATGTACCTGCTTATACAGGTTTCGCGGCAGCAGACCTTTACATAGGCGCCGCGGTTTCCGCAGAGGATGATCCAAAGAACAAGGTTTTTCCCGGAAAGTTCGAATACGGCGGAGCCCATGTAATAGAGGACTTAGCAGCAGGCAAGGATGTAAAGCTTACAGCCTCGGCCTATGGCACAGACTGTTATCCGCGCAAAAGCCTTAATACGTATATCAACATAAAAGATTTAAATGAGGCCGTGCTCTTTAACCCGCGTAACTGCTACCAGAATTACAACGTAGCTGTTAATTTAAACAAAGATAAGCCTATATATACTTACATGGGCATATTAAAGCCCCGGCTGGGCAACGCGAACTATTCTTCCGCAGGCCAGCTCTCACCCCTTTTAAACGACCCTTATTATAAAACAATAGGCATAGGCACAAGGATATTTTTAGCAGGCGGAGAGGGATATATAGCATGGCATGGCACCCAGCATAATCCTGCTGTAAAGCGCAAGCTTAACGGCACCCCTGAAGTACCTGCTGGTACAATAGCCGTAATAGGTGATTTAAAAGGCATGGACGCGCAATGGCTGCGAGGTACCTCGTTTGAAGGGTACGGAGTAACCCTTGTCGTAGGTATCGGAATACCTATACCCATACTCGATGAAGATATCCTTAAATACACCGCGGTAAAAGACGAGGACATCTATACAAAGATAGTAGATTATTCGAATGATTACCCCAACGGCATAACAAATTTCTTAGGCGAGGTAAATTACAAGCAGCTGAAATCAGGCAGTATTAAAGTTAAGGGCAGGGAAGTGCCTACAGCTTCTCTGTCAAGCTATTCAAAAGCAAGGGCAATTGCCAGCGAACTGAAAGAGCGGATATCAACAGGCAAATTCCTGCTGGGCGCGCCTGCCAGGCTTTTACCTTCCGCGGATTCAGGCATGAGTTTTAAACCCTTAAAAGAGCGCCCGATAAAAGAGTAAACAGCTTAAGGAGGTATCTATCATGCATAAGGGGTTTATATACGCGTTACTGGTTATGTTGTGCTGGGGCAGCGCTCCTGTATTTGCTAAGCTGGGCCTGTCAAAGATGCCCCCGCTTACCGCCCTGGTATTCAGGAATACATTTATCGCCATAATGTTTTTGTCATCCATATTGATAAGCGGAAACATCAGGACATTAGCCGCCAGCGATACAAGGAGCGTTATATTGATACTCATAGAAGCCTCGCTGGCAGGGCTTATAGGCCAGTATTTCTATTACAAAGCTGTAAAAGTGTGGGAGGCTTCGAGAGTCGTTCCTATTGTAGGGGCTTTTCCTCTGGTTGCTTTTATTATGTCTGTTATTATATTATCTGAGAAGATAACTATAGCAAAGGCCATAGGGGTAATTCTCGTTGTAGCAGGAGTAGGGTTACTCGGCATATAAGGAGGATATAATGAACAAGATGGCGGTTTTATTTATTATAACAGCTGTGTGTATAACAGGGTTTGCGTTTTTTGGCAGTATAGACAACTTAAAGGCAGAAGAGTCAATGAACGCCGAGCTTAGCAGTACGCTTGATATGGTTATAAGCAACCAGCAGGCGATTATGAAGAAGCTTGATGATATGACAGAAGAGCTCCATATTATCAAGATACGCGCAACCCGCAGATAACGGGGGGCAAGTTTTGTGTCATCCTGAGGAGCGACAGCGACGAAGGATCTCAGGCCTAGATTCTTCGCTTCGCTCCGTTATGAATTTTGCTGATATTAACTTTGCATATAAATTTATAACAGGGCTTCGCTCAGAATGACAAGCGTTCCTAGAGAAACTACGAGACACATTGGATGAAAGTTAACAAAAAGTTCAGATACGGCTTAAGGGCAATGATAGAGCTGGCAGCCTGTTATGATTTAGGGGCCTTGCCGGCAAGATCTATCGCAAAGTCCGAGTCTATTCCTTTGCAATATCTTGAGCAAATATTAAACATACTAAAAAGAGCAGGCCTTGTCAAGACGGTAAGAGGCTCTAAAGGCGGTTATCTCCTGTCGCGTAAACCCTCAAAAATAAAGGTAAGCCATATCATGGACGCGTTAGATACGGGCCTGCATCTGACAGACTGCCTTGTGCCAAAGAAGCAGGCGCCTTGTGCCAGACTAGAAGGCTGTCCTGCGGCAAAATTTTGGCAAAAGCTTCATAAGAGTATCAGGAAAACGGCAGAATCGCTAAATCTCGAGGATTTAGCCGTAAAAAAAGCGAAAATCGCTGATATAGAGCATAACTACATGTTCCAGATATAATTGAAGTGGCTGCGGCTACTGCCATTTTGGGCAAAACATGTGTCATTCTGAGGCATAAGCCGAAGAATCTATGCTTTTGAGATCCTTCGTTAGCCTGTCCCGAACCAAATATAAAATTTGGTACGGGGCCTGCGGCTAACTCAGGATGTAATTCGGCCATACAACTTAGCTCGCTTTACTTCGCTAAGTTGTGGCTACTGCCATTTTGGGCAAAACATGTGTCATTCTGAGGCATAAGCCGAAGAATCTATGCTTTTGAGATCCTTCGTTAGCCTGTCCCGAACCAAATATAAAATTTGGTACGGGGCCTGCGGCTAACTCAGGATGTAATTCGGCCATACAACTTAGCTCGCTTTACTTCGCTAAGTTGTGGCCTCATTACACTTGACCTTTTGAGGACAGTATGGTAAAATCAGATACTCAAAAACAAAAACGCGCGAAAAAGGATAAAATAAGAAAGGAAATCCTTGCAAAACTGCGCTCACAGGACAATTCTGAACGTATAACAAAAAGCGAGCAGATAAAAAGGAGGTTATTTCAGGACAAGAGTTTTAAGCGTGCCGAATCTGTCATGTTCTATGTGGGTAAATCTTATGAAGTAGATACAATGTCCATGATAGAGGACGCGCTTGGATTAGGCAAGAGAGTGATTATACCGGTGACAAGAACCCAAGAAAAGAGCTTGATTCCTGCAGAAATCAAAGATCCGAAAGCAGAGCTTGCAAAAGGCCCTTTCGGCATATATGAACCTAAAAAAGACCGTATGAAGACCGTGGATCTTAAAGATATAGATTTAATAATTGTTCCGGGCATTGCCTTTGATAAAAAGGGCAATCGCATCGGCCATGGCCAGGGTTATTTCGACAGATTCTTAAAAAACCTGCCAAAGAAGATACCTACCATAGGGCTGGCATTCAAGCTCCAGCTGGTAAGAAGCGTAAGCGCCTTTTCCTGGGATATTCCTGTCACAAAAATAATCACAGCGTAATAGAGCAGGGTGTTTTTACCTGCATCAAAACCCGCCCTGCCTTAACGGCAACGCGATTTTACGGGCAGGGCATTTAAGCGGTTTTTCACAGAATAAGACAGCTTAAAAAGCGGAAAAAGCTGTTTTATACAGACTGCTTTAAACATAGAAAGGAACTGGTGTGTCGATGACAAACAACATAAGCCCGTTAATCATGGTTTCAGGCCTTTTTGCTTCGGCAGTAGTATTTTTCCTGATAGGCTACTTTTTAAGCAGCCTTATCGTTACAAAAAAGCACAAGTTTGCCGGTGAAAAGGCGAAACAGATACTGGAGAACGCGCAGAAAGAAGCGCAGAATCTCAGAAAAGAGATAGAGCTCGAGTCAAAAGATTTAAAACTTAAACTGAGGGCAGAGTTCGAGCAGGAGACAAAAGATACAAGGCAGGAGATAAAAGAGTCCGAAAGGCGGCTTACACAGCGGGAAGAAAATCTGGAGAGGAAGGTTGACCTTTTAGAATCAAAAGAGAAGAAGATAACTCAGCTGGAAAATGAAGCAACACAGAGACAGCAGAGCATAACAAAAAAAGAGGAAGAGTTAAACAGGACACTTGAGGAAGAGAAGCAGAAGCTCCAGCGCGTAGCCGGCATGTCCTCGGACGAGGCAAAGAAACTGCTTATTGTCAGAATGGAGGAAGAGGCAAAGCAGGAGGCAGCGGTTGCTTTAAAGAAACTGGAAGAGCAGACAAAGGCAGCGGCAGCTAAAAAGGCGCGAGATGTCATAAGCCTTGCCATACAGCGCTATGCCGCGGACCATACTGTTGAGTCTACGGTAAGCGTGGTAAGCCTTCCCAGTGATGACATGAAAGGCAGGATTATAGGAAGGGAAGGACGCAATATTCGCGCCCTTGAAGTAGCAACAGGAGTTGATGTTATTGTAGATGATACCCCTGAAGCTGTTACGCTTTCAGGCTTTGATATAGTAAGGAGAGAGATAGCAAAGCGCACTTTAGAGAGGCTGATTGAAGACGGCAGGATTCACCCCGCGCGCATAGAAGAAGTTGCCGAGAAGATTAAGAAGGAGATGGAGATAAGCATACGCGAGGAAGGCGAAAAGGCCGCTTTTGACGTTAACATACACGGCTTACACCCTGAGATAATAAAACTCCTCGGAAGGCTGAAGTACAGGACAAGCTATGGCCAGAACGCGCTTCAGCACTCAAAAGAGGTCGCGTATATAATGGGCGTTATGGCAGGCGAGCTTGGCGTGGATTTCAATTTTGCCAAGAGGATAGGGCTTCTGCATGATATAGGGAAGGCTGTAAGCCACGAGATAGAAGGCGGCCACGCCAAGATAGGCGCGGACCTGGCGCGAAAATACGGCGAGACAGAAGCTGTAGTGCACGCGCTTGAAGCCCACCACGAGGATATAGAGGCAAATTCGGTGTTCGCGGTTCTTGTCCAGGCAGCGGACGCTATAAGCGCAACAAGGCCGGGCGCAAGGCGCGAAACACTTGAGACATACGTAAAGAGGCTTGAGAAACTAGAAGGTATTGCCGATTCGTTTAAGGGTGTTGAAAAATCCTTTGCTATACAGGCAGGCAGGGAAGTGCGCGTAATTGTTCAGCCTGATAAGTTAAATGACCTGCAGGCTATAAGCATGGCAAGAGATATAAGTAAAAAGGTCGAAGAGAACCTGGAATACCCCGGCCAGATAAAAGTGACTGTGGTGCGCGAAACCCGCGCCACGGAGTACGCAAAATAAAATGAGCGCATAACTTACGTCAGCGACAGCGACGTAAGTTATATGCGCGAATTTTATCCTGAGGATGCAAAGCATCCGAAGGATCTTAAGTGTCTGGATTCTTCGACCTGACGGTCTCAGAATGACATATGCATAACTTACGTCAGCGACAGCGACGTAAGTTATATGCGCGAATTTTATCCTGA
>CAZBMI010000004.1:15624-19951 GCA_964492885.1 uncultured Planctomycetia bacterium
GGATGCAAAGCATCCGAAGGATCTTAAGCGGCTTGAGACTGCCGCGCCCGTTAAAAGCGGGCTCGCAGTGACGATAATATAAAGGATACTAATGAAAGTTCTATTAATAGGTGATATAACAGGCTCTCCGGGCAGGAACATGCTGAAAAATCACCTGAAACAGATACAGAAAGACGAGTCTGTTGATTTCACTATCGCCAACGCGGAAAACGCCGCAGGCGGCAGCGGCATAACAGCCGCTATAGCGGAAGAGCTATTCTCCTATAACATCGACGTCCTGACATCAGGCGACCACATCTGGAAGAAGAAGGAGATATCGGAATTTATAGCGCGTGAAATGCGGGTCCTAAGGCCCGCAAACTACCCGGATGAGAACCCGGGTTCAGGATGCGCTGTCTACGAAACCAAGAATGGCAAAAAGATAGCTGTTATAAACCTGTTAGGCCGTGTATTTATGCAGCCTATTGACTGCCCTTTTAAGAAAGTTGATGAGTGCTTAGATAAGGTAAGCAAACAGACAAATATCATATTTGTTGATATCCACGCCGAAGCTACAAGCGAAAAGATAGCCCTTGGATGGTACTTAGACGGCAGGGTAAGCTGTATATACGGCACTCATACGCATGTCCAGACGGCAGATGAAAGACTGCTCCCGAAACAGAGCGCCTATATTACGGATATCGGTATGACAGGGCCGTTTGATTCGGTAATCGGCAGAAAGAAAGAACAGATACTCGAGCGTTTTGTTACGCAGATGCCCGCAAAGTTTATAATGGCGGACGCGGATGTGCGCGTAAACGGCGCTGTAGTAAAGATAAATGAAAATACAGGCCGCGCGGAATCCATAAAGCGCATACAATATACAGAATAAGCCATTTGTCATCGCAATGACGTAATTTGGAAAGCAGCGAGCATGCACAGCGATACAGAAACCACAAAGAAGATATATTCTGTCAGCGAACTCACGCGTTCTATCAGCCTTATCCTGGAAGAGGCGTTTCCAAAGCTCTGGGTTGAAGGCGAAGTTTCGAATTTTATTCTGCACACATCAGGCCATTGCTATTTAAGCCTTAAGGACTCAGACAGCGTTATTGCCTGCGTGGTCTTTAAGAGCATAGCCTCCAGGATTAAATTCAAGATAGAAAACGGGATGAGCCTTGTCTGCTCCGGCAGGCTCGGTGTCTATAATAAGAGGGGCCAGTACCAGTTATATATCGATAAGATAGAGCCTAAAGGCGTCGGTTCTTTACAACTCGCCTTTACCCAGCTTAAGGAGAAGCTTTTCAAAGAGGGCCTGTTTGACGAGTCGCGGAAAAAGGATATCCCCTACCTGCCCGAAACAATCGGAATAGTTACATCGCCCACAGGAGCGGCAATACGCGATATGCTCCATGTTATAGAGAGGCGTTTTTCAAATATGCGTGTTATTCTCTTTCCGGCGAAGGTCCAGGGTAAAGGCGCCTCAGAGGAGATATCAGAAGGCATAAAGACATTTAACAGTTTAAAGAATGTTGACGTGATTATCGTCGGACGCGGCGGAGGAAGCCTTGAAGATTTATGGGCATTTAACGAGGAAGTAGTCGCGCGCGCTATATATGAATCAGAGATACCGGTAGTCTCCGCAGTCGGCCATGAGATAGATTATACTATATCAGATTTTACCTCAGACCTGCGCGCCCCGACTCCTTCTGCGGCAGCAGAGCTCGTGGTGCGGAAGAAAGATGATATATTGCAGGGGCTTGATAACACCAGGACAAGGCTTAAGCAGGCATTGCAGTCGAAAGTGGACATGCTTGAACAGCACTTAGAAAGCGTAATGCGGCGTTATGCCTTTAAACAACCGCAGTTTTTGATAGAACAGTACCAGCAGAGGCTTGATGAGCAGTTTAAGTCTCTTTCACAGAGCCTGCTGCATCTCGTCTCCATTAAACACGAGTCCTTGCAGAGGATAAGAGGATGCCTTAAAGCGCTCAATCCATTGTCAATACTCTCAAGGGGTTACAGCATTACAATGGCTTATCCCGGCAGTACCGTAATAAAAGATGCCTCTAAGCTTACGAAAGGCACGCGCATAAAGACCCGCCTCGCTAAAGGTGAGGCAATAAGCAGGGTTGAATAGCTGCGTATTGTATAACAAACCAATAATATCAGGAGCCAAGACATGGCAGAGCAGAAATTCGAAGATACGCTTAACAGGCTTGAGAAGATAGTCGATGACTTAGAAAGCGGAGAGTTGAATCTGGATGACGCAATCAAAAAGTATGAAGAAGGTATCAAGCTGTCAACTCTCTGCGGCAGAAAACTCAATGAAGTCAAAAAGCGTATAGAGGTTCTTGTAAAAGAGCCTTCCGGAAAGATTACTGAAAAGGATTTTGACGAGTCAAAATATGATGAGGATAACACCACTGTAAAACCGAAACAGACCCGTAAAAAATCCAGGCCAAAGGGCGAAAAGTACTTGTTTTAATAAGGCACAAGACACAAGGGGCAATACCTTTGCCATTCTGAGCGTTAGCCCGTTATAAATTTATATGCAAAGTTAATATCAGCAAAATTTATAACCGGGCGCAGCGAAGAATCTCAGAGGCGCAGATCCTTCGTCGTTTCGCTCCTCAGGATGACACGCTATTGCATGAGGCGCAGGTAAAGATGGAAAAAAACACAGCAGAGTATTTTAAAAAAAGAAGAGCGCTTGTAGACAACGAATTAAAGAGGCTTGTTACAAAGTCCAGGGAGTCCTCAGGCGTAATTCTTACGGCAATGAACCATGCCTTAAAAGGGGGAAAGAGAATACGCCCGATATTATGTATTGCCTGCGCGGAAACAGCAGGCGGAAGCGCGAGAGGCGCGTTAAAGGCTGCCTGCGCGATAGAGATGCTTCATAGTTATTCATTGGTGCATGACGACCTTCCCTGCATGGATAATGATAATTACAGAAGAGGGCGCTTGGCCTGTCACAAGAGATTCGGCATAGCAAACGCGGTATTAACAGGCGATGCCCTTCTTACTTACGCGTTTTCTGTATTATCATCTGCTACAAAAGACGCCTCTGCCAATACGCGCATGGTCAAAGAGCTTTCGCGCGCAGGGGGGATATTCGGGATGCTCGGCGGACAGGCGGCGGATATAAAACCCGTAAAAAGAGGATTTGCCGCGCAGGAATACATAAGCATACGAAAGACAGGAGCGCTTATCGCGGCATCGTGTAAAATAGGGGCAATTGCCGCAGGCGCAGACGAGAAAGAGATATCCGCGCTTTTTAAATACGGAGAATACACAGGCCTTGTATTCCAGGTAGTGGATGATATTCTTGATAACGAGGGATTTTCAGCAATATTGGGGAGAAAACGCGCGTTAGAATACGCGCAGGGCTTATCTGAAAAAGCCAAAAAGCCTATAGCGCGTTTTGGCAAAAAGGGTAAGGCTCTCTGTGATATTGCGGATGCTATTCTTCATAGAAAATCATAAGGATGCAAACAAAAGTCATTACGAGGAAGCTTTATATCGCAAATCTGCTGACGAGGTAATCTCAATGCTTGAGATTGCTTCGCCTTGCCGGATTTAGCAGCAAGGCTCGCAATGACGCAACCCGGAAAGTAACAACAGCATAAAATATGAGCTTACTCGACAGTATAAATTCACCGCAGGACTTAAAACTCTTAAAAGTAAACGAGCTTCCCCGGCTGGCGGATGAAGTGCGTGATTTTATGATAAAGAGCGTGTCTGTTACAGGAGGACATCTCGCGCCAAGCTTAGGGGCAGTGGATTTTATAATAGCGCTATACCATTGCCTTAACGTGCCGCAGGATAAGATAGTATGGGACGTAGGCCACCAGGCATACTGCCATAAGATACTAACAGGCAGGAAAGACAGGTTCAGCACATTACGCCAGAAAGACGGCATAAGCGGTTTCCCGAATATTGATGAAAGCGAATATGATGTATTTACGGTAGGGCATGGCTCAACCTCAATATCAACGGCATTGGGCCTATGCTCGGCAAGAGACCTGGCCCGCACGGAAGAGAAGATAGTAGCGGTAATAGGGGACGGTTCTTTAGGCGGAGGCATGGCATTCGAAGGCTTAAACCACGCCGGCCAGCTGCGTAAAGACCTTATGATTATACTCAATGATAATGAGTTTTCAATAGCGCCGAGTGTCGGCGCCTGGAGCCGCTATCTGAACAGGGTTATTACAAATCCCATATACAACAGGGTAAGGGGAGATGTCGACAGGCTCATAAGAAGGGTTCCTAAGCTCGGTTTTCGCCTGGCAGGGGCCGCGAGAAAACTCGAAGAAGGTTTAAAAAATCTGCTTGTGCCCGGAAT
>CAZBMI010000005.1:0-18019 GCA_964492885.1 uncultured Planctomycetia bacterium
CGTATGTAAAATACTTATCCTGATGTAATATATGCATGTCATCTCTGCCGGCAACCTGCTTAAGCTGGCCGCGATTCAACAGGTAGAGCCTTACGTGCACGCCTTTTTGCGAAAGCTCCTTAATGTCCGCGGGGTCAAAGCCTCCCCATGGCTTAAAATACTCCATCTGCTGCTTAAGCGTATCTATTGCGTGATAGGCAGACTGTTGTTCATTATAAAGCCCGATAATCTTTCTTATATTCTCTTGTGTCTCTTCCCGCGTCCATGTTATCTTCTGCGCCCGGCTCTTTGGCTGGCAGGAATCCAGCAATTGAATAACCCTGTTCGCCTGTGTGATATGTTCTTCTATCTCGTCTATGTTTTCGGAAACAGGTTCATGTATATGTCTTATGTGCAGAACACCTAAAGCGCGTAAGCCCTTTAGCATAGCCTCCCGCTCTGATTCGGTTACAAGAAGCGTTACCTTTTTCATTCTGACAATCATCTTGCCGGTTCCTTATGAAGCCATCGCATGCTTACGTTCTATCTTTCTTTTGGCTATCTTGCCTGTTACAACAGCCGCTGTCTGCATGTCGCCTAAGACTATGTTTATCTTTCTTATGTTATCATGCGCCTCGGGTATCTTTATCTTTTCAAAGAGATTGACCCTTTGGGCGGTTATCCTGAGCTCTTCCGCTAAAAGGGACTCTTTTTTCTTAAGAAGAATAATCTGAATCTTTAAAGCGCTTATATCTTTTATAGCTTTTATGCCAAAGTCCGTCCAAAGCGGTGTTGTCAAAAATGAGTACTCTGCTTCTTTAAAATCCACGCCTTCAAATACGGGTATATCAATACCCGCTATATTCTCTTGCCTTGTGCGTATTTTTTCTATATGTATAAGGCCTTTTATCTTTACATCTTCAGCAAAGACATCCGCCCATTTCATAACAGATGACCTCTTCTTCTGAAGCTGCTGCTCTATCTCATCTATCGCGTGCGATGCCTTTAATATCTCAAGCTGTAACTGCTGTTTCTTAAGCACAAGCGTAGGCAGGTATCTGGTAAAACGCTTTAGGTCGTCTTTCTGCCGCCTTAACTCGTTCTTTGTATACTTTATCTTTGCCATGGCTTGTTATTTATGTCATTGCGAACCCCTGAAAGGGGTGAAGCAATCTCAATGTTTGGGTTTGCTTCGCCTGCGGGTCCGCAAAGACATTGGTAAGTTACATATTTAAGGCCTGGCCTCTATACCGGGCCAGAACTTTTCCACCAGCTCTGTGCGGAAACTCGTCTCGTGCGGCTCAAAACAGTCCGCGAGTATCTTCCACCCGCTATCAAGGGCTTTTTCAAGCGGAATATTTACCTTAAGGTCCATCATATTATGCTCAAAAAGCTTTCCGTATTTCAGGAGCTTCTTGTCCCAGTCACTCATCCTGAAGCCCATGGCGCGTTTTTCTTCGGTATCCTTGTACTGGGCATAGAGCTGTATCATGCCGTCCATAATAGCCCTGTGGTCTTCACGCGTATTTTTGTTAACAAGCTGCTTTAACCTGCTTAAGGAACCGAAAGGTTCTATTCGGCCATTACGTAAATAAAACTGCCCTTCTGTTATATAGCCGGTGTTATCAGGGACAGGGTGCGTAACATCATCTCCCGGCATTGTTGTAACTGCCAAAGTGGTAATAGAGCCTGCCCCTTCAAAATCCACCGCCTTTTCATACCTTGAGGCAAGCTGGCTGTATAAGTCTCCGGGATAGCCCCTGTTTGACGGGACCTGCTCCATGGTAATTGCCATCTCTTTTAAGGCGTCCGCGAAATTAGTCATATCGGATAAGAGGACAAGCGTCTTCCTTCCGTCTAAGGCAAACTTCTCGGCAACAGCAAGGCACATATCAGGTACCATAAGGCCTTCTACTATCGGGTCGGATGCTGTGTGCACAAAGAATATAGACCTTGCCAAAGCGCCTCCGTCTTCAAGTGTGGTTTTAAAATACATATACTGGTCATACTTAAGGCCTATTCCGCCCAATACTATAAGGTCAACTTCTGCCTGCAAAGCTATCCTGGCAAGCAGTTCATTATACGGCTCTCCTGAAACAGAAAATATCGGAAGCTTTTGCGATTCAACAAGCGAGTTGAATACATCTATCATCGGGATGTTTGTACGTATCATATTGCTCGGGATAATGCGCTTTGCCGGATTTACGACAGGGCCTGAAACTTCAATCATATTTTCTGAAAGAGGCGGCCCTCCGTCTCGGGGCATACCGCTTCCGTTAAATACCCTTCCCAAAAGATTAGATGAGAACCCGACCTGCATAGGGCGGCCTAAAAACTTTACTTCATCGCCTGTCGAGATGCCTCTTGAACCCTCGAATGCCTGCAGGTAGACCATGTCATTATCAAGCCTGATAACCTGCGCGAGCGAAGTGCCGCGCCTGGTAGAAACCTGCGCAAGCTCCTGATAAGAAGCGCCTTCTGCCCTTACGGACAGGACATTTCCCACAATACTGAGTATCTTAGTGCATACTCTCTGCATGCTCACCTTCCTTTAATAAGGATTCTATCTTCTTCTGCTGCTGTTTAAACCGGTCTGTCTGCCAGGGAGCGTAATTCCAGTCAATAAATGCCTGCCTGAGACCGTAGAAGAACTGCCTGGCTGTTTGTTTATTTTTATGTGTAAACTCCTTATCAAGTACCTGCGTAACCAGCAGATTGAATACATGTGTCTGCCTCTCTGTTGATGTAGCTGAATCCACAGGGTCAAAACCGTTCTGCTGAATATATACACCATCCAAAAATTCAGACTTAAGGTAAATCTCAAAATCTTCTGTTGAGGTGCCCTCTTCTCCTACAACTTTCATCATTTGTGAAATTTGGTCGCCTTTTACGAGTATACTCTTTGCCCTGTCTACTAAATCCTCCGGTATGGCGCTCTTATATTTAGACCAGCTCTCAAGGGGGTCTACCGAAGGAAATTTGCGCGCGTCAGACCTGCCGCGCGATAGTCCATGGAAAGCGCCTACTACCTTAAGCGTAGCCTGCGTTACAGGCTCTTCAAAACTGCCGCCTGCGGGGCTTACCGTACCTCCTATCGTAAGGCTTCCTGTCTTATCATCATGGAGCCTGACGATACCTGAGCGTTCGTAGAATTGCGCTATGCGCGATTCAAGATACGCGGGGTACGCCTCTTCTCCCGGTATCTCCTCTAAGCGTCCTGATATCTCCCTCATTGCCTGCGCCCAGCGCGAGGTAGAATCCGCGAGAAGAAGAACGTTTAAGCCCATCTGCCTGTAGTATTCCGCTATGGTTGCCGCTGTATATACTGACGATTCTCGAGCAGCCACAGGCATAGAAGATGTATTGCATATAATAATAGTCCTGTCCATTAGCATCCTGCCCGTGCGCGGGTCTTTAAGCCTTGGAAACTCCCTTAAGGTCTCTACAACTTCGCCTGCGCGCTCTCCGCATGCGGCAATTACCACAATATCCACTTCAGCGTAACGGCTCGTAAGCTGCTGCAGGACCGTCTTGCCCGCGCCAAAAGGCCCCGGTATACAATAAGTTCCCCCTTTTGCTATCGGAAAGAATGTATCTATGATGCGTATTCTTGTTGAGAGCGGCTCTTTTGGAGCCAGTTTGTCTTTGTAGGCTGAAATAGGAACTTTCACAGGCCAGTCAAATGTCATGGATATGCTGCGGGTTTTACCTGCGCTGTCTTTTACCTTTGCTATCGTATGCTCTACCGTGTAATCGTCCTCAGAGGCGATATCTTCTATAACATACCCGCCAAGCATGTAAAATGGCACCATTATCTTGTGCCTGAATATGCCTTCGTGGACATGGCCTAAAACGCTTCCGGCGATTACGCGTTCACCTTTTTTGGCATCAGGCTTGAATTTCCATTTTTTAGTAAGTGATATAGCACCCAGCTCAACACCTACAGGAAGAAAGAACCCGAATTTAGCGGCAAGTTCGGGCAGGGGGTTCTGTAAGCCGTCATATATCTGTGATAAGAGCCCGGGCCCCAACTGCACTGATAACATGCTATCGGAAAACTCTATCTTGTCGCCTACTTTTATGCCTTTGGTAATTTCAAATACCTGCAAAAAAGCAATATCGCCTTCTATCTTAATCACCTCGGACTTAAGCCTCATTGAACCCTTTAAGACATAGCCTACTTCATTCTGTATGATGTCGCCTTTAAACTTAACCTGTATCATGTTACCGTTTATGGCAGTTATAAGACCTGTCTTCTTATCCATAGGCTACCTCGCAAGCATTATCAAAGGCCTTTATGCCTTCATCTTTATTAAACATGCCGAGCCTTTCTAAAATCTTAAGCTTTAAAAGATATATTACCAGTATATTGACATCAAAGTAACAGCCGAATTCAAGCTCATCCAGCATGGCCCATCTTTTTCGTTCAAACTCTGTTTCCATAAGAAGCGGGTTCTCCTTATCAAAAATAGATGCTGCGAATTCGGGCGGTTTTTCAGAAGAGCTTCGCTTTTTCGCCTCTCGCGCTATGCTTAGGTCTTCCCGCAGAGATTTGTCAGCCCTGCCCCATTCTTTCAGCACTTCTGGCTGAGCTGGTGTATTTTCAAGGATATCCTTATCTGCTGTCTGCAAAAGATTAAGGTCTTTTTGGGAGAGCCACTTCCCGCATTCCGCAAAAAATGCCTGTTTCGAAATAACCGGCTTTGTGCCGAACTCCAGGTGCGGGAGGCTGGATACAAGATAATAATATCTGTTCTGCATTATCGCCTTACTGCTTTAAGCCTAAGTCTATATCAAGGGTATCGATAAGCTTTGGGCTTAAGTAGCGCTTAAAGCCTTCTGCAATAGCC
Source organism: uncultured Planctomycetia bacterium (assembly GCA_964492885.1). GTDB lineage: Bacteria > Omnitrophota > Gorgyraeia > JABMRG01 > JABMRG01 > CAZBMI01. The sequence goes on from CAZBMI010000005.1 coordinate 4,830, forward strand.
TGGTCCGTGAAATCGAGGTATGAGTTCTTATCCTTTTCGCCTATGCGGAAACCTTTTTCTACTGCCTTGCTGTCTTTAAGCACAACATGGTCTTTTGCTTCTTTTCGCAGTGCCGCAAAAAGGGTCTTCTGCAGGGCCTTTTTGTCCTTTTCGCTTACAACTATCTCTATATCTATCATACCCTCTTTTATAGAGCATTCCACAGCCTTAAGAATAATATCCTTAAGCACGCTGGTGCTTAGCTCATCCTGGACATTAGACTTTACAACCCTGCCGAAAAACTCCGTAACCCTGCCGCGCAAGGTAAGGAGCGCGTCCCTTGCTGCCTGCTTTAGCGCCTGCTCTGAGGATGTCTTAAGCTTATCAGAGTCTTCCTTTGCCCGGGATATGATAGCCTGTGCCTTCTTCTCTGCGGCAGATGTAATCTCTTCTGCTTTTGCGTTGGCGTTATCTATTATCTTAGCTGCCTCTGATTCTGCCTGTTCAACGCCATCCTTCTTTATCTTATTTATAAGGTCATTAAGTTCTGTTGCCATGATATGCTCCGTTTATTAAGTAAATTATCGTGCAGTTTATTCTGTTTGTCATTTTAAGCACAGCCTCTTTTTTGTCATTCTGAGGCACGCAGTGCCGAAGAATCTAAACGCCTGGATCTTTCAGGCCCTTGACCCGGGCTTTACAAGAGGTATCTTAAGCTTGCATAAAGGGCATCTCTCTTGTGTGTATGTCTTTATCTTTATTCTCTTAAGGCTCTCCAAAGGGACTTTGCCAAAAACATTACTCTTCGCGCTCCTGTCTATTAAAGCAGCGACACCGGCTATCTCCGGTTTATACGGCTTAATCGCTTTTATAACATCTTTTACAGACCTGCCTGTTGTAATAACGTCTTCGGCAATAAGCGCGCGCTCGCCTTTTTCAATGTTAAAGCCCCTGCGAAGCTGCATAATCCCGTCTTTGCGCTCTGTAAATATTGCTCTTACGCCTAATGCCCTTGCCAGTTCATAAGCAACTATTATGCCTCCGTACGCAGGGCCTATAACAAGGTCTATTTTATCGCGCCTGAATTTTTTGGCTAGTCTTTTACACAGCGTTTCCGCGAAATCCGGATAGCGCAATAACAACGCGCACTGAAGATACTGCCCGCTGTGCAATCCGCTGGATAACAGAAAATGGCCTGATAAAAGCGCGTTTGCTTTATCTAACATTCTAAATATATCGTAATGCGTAATACTTTTACTGTTCATTGTGTTTTCGATATAGGATAACGCCTCAGGCAATGTTTGTCAAGATTATAACTTAAGCTATATCATCCAGTATGCTGCGGGCGGCCTGCAGGGGGTCCTTTGCCTGTGTTACAGGCCTGCCGACAACTATATAATCAGCGCCCTGGGATATCGCGCTGCGCGGCGTCATTATCCTTACCTGGTCATGTATCCCCGTCGCAAGCGGCCTTATGCCCGGGGTAACAATAACAAACTTTTTACCGCATGCTTTTCGAACCGCTTTTATCTCATTGCCCGAGCATACCACGCCGTCTAAGCCGCTTCTTTTCGCGAGTTTCGCAAGGCGCACAACTTGAGACAAAGGATTTTTATTAATGCCTATCGAGGCAAGCGCCTTTCTGTCCATGCTTGTTAAGACCGTAACACCCAATACAAGCATTCTGGAGTTTTTTGCTTTTACTGCCTTGCGCATCATGGCTGCCGCGCCTGATGTGTGGATATTAGCCATGAATACTTTCATCGCGCCGGCCTGCCTTAGTGCCTGGAAAACCGTGTTTGGTATGTCGTGGAATTTAAGGTCTAAAAATACCTTTGCGCGTTTCTTATGCACCATCTTTACTGCCTCAGGCCCCGCAGCGGTAAATAGCTGGCTTCCTATCTTGAATATCTTAACAGCAGGATATAACATATCCACAAGCCTTTTTGCCTTGTTTAAGCTGGCTACGTCTAAAGCGACTATCAACCTATTCTTCATGCCTTAAGCCTTCCTATGATATCTTTTACGCTTTTTAACCGCTTTTTCTTAAGATACGCCTTGATGCCGCTTGTTATATTTGATACTGTCTGCGGGTTTACAAAATTGGCTGTGCCCAGCTGTATGGCGCTTGCTCCGCACAATAAAAACGCTACAGCGTCCTCTGCGCTCATTATGCCGCCTATGCCTATTACAGGCACCTTAACATTCTGGTAAACCTCCCACACCATATGCAGCGCTACGGGCTTAATCGCGGGCCCGCTTAATCCTCCTGTTATATTGCCCAGCCGCGGCTGCCACGAGGTTATATCAACATCCATTCCTATTATCGTATTGATAAGCGATATAGCATCAGTGCCCGCGCGTTCTGCCGCTTTGGCGATTTCTACTATATCAGTCACATTTGGCGAAAGCTTGGTAATAACTGTTTTGCTTGTCGATGTTTTTACCGCGCGCACAATATCCGCTGTGGCCTTTGCCTCCTGCGCAAAAAGCCTTGTCCTTCCGTGGTGCGCTACATTCGGGCATGATATATTTATCTCAATAGCATCTACAGGAGAATTATCCAGCATAAGAGCTAGCTGTCTGTATTCCTGCTTCCTGCTTCCTGCTATGCTGGCTACTATCTTTTCTGCAGAGCTTTTAATAAGCGGCAGTTTATTCGTGAGAAAATCCTCAATACCGTTATTCTGAAGGCCTATGGCATTGAGCATGCCTGCTGTTGACTCCCATATTCGTGGAGCGGGATTGCCTTTGGCAGGTTCAAGTGTAATGGATTTTGTTACAATAGCGCCTATCTCCTGCGTTGGGACTAAATCCTCGTATTCCCTGCCGTAACCGAATGTGCCGGAAGCTGTCATAACAGGATTTTTAAGCTTTAAACTGCCTATCTTTGCAGCAAGGCTGTTTACACCTGCTCCCATGCTATCTCCTCAAGGTCAAATACAGGCCCGTCTTTACAAACCCGCTTATAACCTGTTTTTGTATTTATCGCGCACCCTAAACACGCTCCCACTCCGCAGGCCATCCTCTCTTCAAAAGACGCCTGGGCCTGTATGGCGTAATATCTCGCGACCGGGGCTATCGCCTTTAGCATTGCAGACGGGCCGCAGGCATACAGTCCAACCTCAGGCCTGTAGTCTGCTATTGTAAGATGTTTTGAGCTTTTCCTGTTTAAAGAGCCCGCGCCTTTACGCAAATCAAACTCCTCTATAACGCTCTTTAACATAGTTGTCGCGATGCCTCTTTCCCCCTCTGTTCCGTCTTCAGTCACAACTATTACTTTAGCGCCTATATCTGTAAGCTCTTTTTTGCATACTATAAACTCTTTTGTCTTTGCGGCCAATATGACTGTTATTGTTCGCTTGCGGAATTTCGCCAGGCTGTCCGCAAGCGCTATAAGAGGGGCTATGCCCATGCCTCCCGCGACCAGGATAAAATTGGACTGGCCCTTAGGCACCTTAAAACCATTGCCCAGCGGGCCTATAACATCTATACAGGTGCCTTTAGAACGCCTTGACATAAGGTGCGTGCCTTTGCCTTCCAGCTTGTATAGGAGCTCTATAATATCAGGGTCCGAACCTATGCGGTGCACGCTTATAGGCCTTCTCAATAACGGGTCATAAGCACTGCCTGCCCTTATATGCAGAAACTGGCCGGGCTTGACCTGTTCGTTAAGGCCGGGTAATTTAAGCACCATTTTGTAATGCGCACCTGCTATCTCTTTGTTTAGAAGTATCTCCGCGTTTATCTGTTTCATTAAAACAACTCCGCTTGAAGACTATTATCCGCAATAGGCTCATGCTTTTTAAAAATACTGACCTTGCCGAATTCTCCGTCATAACCAGGGCTTATTAACAGCTCTCCTTTTCGCACCCTTGTAATTGCCTGTAGGGTCCTTTCGGGTAAAAATTGGCTAAGATCGTTTTCCGGCACATCAAGAAGTATCTTAAACTCACTTCCAAAATGCTGGATCGCCTGCATATACTCCTGTTGTACGCCTTTTGTCCTGGCTCCCTTTTGCCTTGCCTCTGCTATAATCTCCTGCAGGGGCACTATCCTTTTAAAAGGCACGGCGTCTTTTGGCACAAACCCTTCAGGCCTGTCTGCCAAATCATCCACCCTGCTCATAACGCCAACTGTAAGAGGCTTGCCGCATTTAGGGCATACGCCCTTGTATTTCTTGGTCTCTTCGGGTGAAAACTGTATATCGCAGTCCCTGTGCCCGTCAAAATGGTATTTTCCTTCTTCAGGAAAGAATTCCACTGTCAAAGAGAGGCCTTTTTTGCTCTTATCTTTTAATGCCTCTATTATACCTTTATAACTCAGCTCTGTATCAAAGATATTTGCCTCGCGCCCGAGCTTAAGCGGAGAATGCGCATCTGAATTAGATACCAGGCTATATTTATCCAGCGCGCTTACGCGCCAGTTCATAGCGGGGTCTGAACTTAAACCTGTTTCAAGCGCATAGATATTCTTTGCCTCTTCCTCAAAACACTCCTCTATCGCGTCAAAGCCGGACCTGGAACCAAACAGGCTGAACCACGGTGTCCATATATGCGCCGGGATTATCATGCAGTCCGGCGACGCGTCCAGGCATATTTTTACTATGTCCTTGGCGTCAAAACCAAAAATAGGCCTGCCGTCTGAAATTATGTTGCCTCTTTTGCCCAAAGCGCTGTTTATCTTGGCGGCTGATTTGATGTCAGGAGCTACAAGGACAGTATGTATCCTGCGGCACCTGCCCTTTTTGGTATATATATTGCTTATCTCAGCGGTCAGGATAAAGCGCGTCTTTTCGTATTCATACAATCCGTCTGTCTTCTGCCTGAGCCTGCTCTTTAACTCCGCAAACCATTGCGGATGCGTAAAATCACCCGTGCCGATAACATCTATGCCTTTGTGTTTTGCCCAGAGCGCTATATTCTCCAGGTTCATGTCCCTGCTTGTGGCTCTGCTGTATTTTGAGTGTATGTGAAAATCAGCTATAAATTTCATGCCGTTTGCCTGCCCGAATAGGCAAGTTCTCCGTTATAAATAGTATGCATTACTTTACCTTTTAACTTTCTTCCTATAAATGGCGAGTTCTTGGATTTCGATGCTATCTCCTGCTTTTTAAAAATCCACTCTTGTTCCGGGTCTATAATGACTATGTCCGCAGGCGCGCCTTCGGCAATAACACCTTTTTTAATATTTAGTATGCGCGCGGGGTTTAATGATAATAATGCCGCTGCCTTCTGCCAGTTTATAATACCCGGGCACAGCAGTTCCGTAACAGTGACTGCCAATTCTGTCTCAAGTCCTATTATGCCAAAGGCGGCCCTTTCGAACTCTATGTCCTTTTCACTGTCAGTATGAGGGGCATGGTCAGATACTATCGCGTCGATTGTACCGTCTGCTATTGCCTTTTTTATGGCGGCAATATAATCTTTTTCTCCTAAGGGGGGGTTCATCTTCATGTTGGCATTAAAACCAAGCACATCCTCTTCTGAGAAAGCAAAATAGTGGGGGCATGTCTCCGCGGTAACGGAAACATTCCTGTTCTTCGCGCGCCTTATAATCTCCAGGCTCTCTTTACAGCTTACATGCGCAATGTGTATACAGACGCCTGCCTCTTCTGCCAGCGCTATATCGCGCTCAATGCGGTTGTATTCGGATTCCTTAGGTATGCCGCGCAGGCCCATGCGCGTTGATGTAAGGCCCCAATTAACAGAGCCCCCTGCCGAAAGAAACTTATCCTCGCAGTGGCACATTACAACCATATCATGTTTTTTTGCCAGCTGCATGGCTTTTAGCAATACTTTTTCGTCATCAACCGAATCTCCGTCATCGGTTATTACCCTGACGCCTTTTGCTTTTAAGCCTGCTATATTAACCACGTCATGGCCTTTTCTTCCTCTTGTGATTGCCCCTGCTATCAGAACGTCGGCATTTGCTGTCTTGTCAAGAATCTTCTTTAATAGATTTATTGCCTGGGGAGAGTCTATGCAAGGTGTGGTATTCGGCATGGCAAGCATTGATGTAACCCCGCCTTTTATTGCGGCTTTTGTAGCCGTAGCGACGGTCTCTTTGTCTTCGCGCCCGGGTTCGCGCAGGTGGACATGCATATCCACAAGGCCGGGCATAACAATACAGCCTTTTGCGTCTATTACATGTTCTGCCTTTACGTTTAAGCTTTTGCCTAATTTACCTATTTGGGCCTTCTCTATAAATAAGTCCGCTGTCTTATCCGTCCTGCTTTGCGGGTCAATTATCCTGCCGTTTTTTACAAGAATACTCATGATAACCGCTTTCCCTGCGATACAAGAAATAACACAGCCATTCGTATCGCTATGCCGTTTGTCACCTGCTCCAGTATAACAGAGTTTTTGCCGTCCGCGACCGCGCTGGAAACTTCTATGCCCCTGTTGATAGGCCCCGGGTGCATAACCACTATGTCCTTTTTCGCTTTAGCCAGCCTCTCCTCTGTTATCGCGAAGTTCCTGAAATACTCGAGCTGTTTTGGAAAGGCTGTGCCTGTATCGCGCTCAAACTGCATGCGCAATACGTTTATCGCGTCTGCCCTTGCAAGGGCCTTTTCTATGTTGTAAGTGACCTTAACCCCCATCTTTTCTATTTCGGCGGGTATAAGGAGTTTTGGCGCGCAGACAGTGACTTCCGCGCCCAGCTTTGTAAGTCCCCAGATATTCGAGCGCGCTACTCTTGAGTGCGCGATATCTCCGACTATACTTACCTTTAACCCTTTTATGCGTTTTAGTTTCTGCTGTAAAGTAAATATATCAAGCAGGGCCTGGGTAGGGTGCTCGTGCCAGCCGTCTCCGGCGTTTACAACGCTTATATCCACGTGTCTTGCGAGCATCCTGGCCGCGCCCGAGGCATTATGCCGTATCACTATAATATCAGCTTTTAAGGCCTGGATATTAAGTCCTGTATCTATAAGGGTCTCGCCCTTTTTTACGCTTGATGTCTCTGTGGCGATGTTTATCACGTCTGCTGATAACCTTTTTGCCGCGACTTCGAATGATACCCGCGTCCGCGTAGACGGCTCGTAGAACAGGTTTACTACTGTCTTCCCGCGCAGGGCCGGAACCTTTTTAATTCCGCGCGTTGAGACCTCCTTAAAAGACTCTGCTGTTGAGAGGATGTGCTCTATCTGCTCTTTTGTTAAGTCCTCTAAACCCAGCAAATCTTTCGTTTGCCATTTCTCCATATCATAACTTCCTTAAAACAATAGAGTTGTAAAAAAGGGGACAGTCCCCTTTTTTATCTCAAACGCTTTGTAAAATTACCTCATCTTTATCATCTATCTCTTTAAGCCTTACCACAACAGTCTCTTTCTGGGAAGTTGGTATATTTTTGCCTGCATAATCAGCGCGTATAGGGAGCTCTCTATGGCCTCTGTCTACAAGCACTGCCAATTGTATAGACTTAGGCCTTCCGAAATCTATAAAAGCATCAAGGGCAGCGCGTATAGTCCTGCCTGTATATAAGACATCATCTACCAGTATAATATGTTTTTTTGAGACATCAAATCCTATCTTTGTCTCATGCACTACAGGCTGTGACGCTGAATCCATAAGGTCATCCCTGTATAAAGTAATATCCAAAAGCCCGAACGCGGGCCGCGCGCCTTCTATTCGCTCGATAATAGAGACAAGCCTGTCAGCTAAATACTCTCCCCTTGTACGTATGCCCACGATTGCTATTTCACTCATACCCGGATTATGTTCTTTTATCTCGTGCGCTATACGAGTAAGCGCTTTTTCTATTGCCTGGGCGTTCATAATGCTCTTTTTGGTGATAAATGCCATGTGATTACCTTGCTGTTGTAAATTCTTCGTCGGCTTTGCCTCCTCAGAATGACATAGCCGTTGTCATTCTGTGAGCACAGCCCTGTTATAAATTTATATGCAAAATTAATATCAGCACAATGTTAACGGGGCGCAGCGAAGAATCCAAAAATAAGTTGTGCGCTCATTAAAAAAACCCGCATAAATTACGCGGGCTTTCTATTGGTAAAACATTTCATATTGTCTCCTTTACCGGCCTCACAGGACCTGCTTAAAAGGTTATTGCTGAATATTATCATACCATTTTAAGGTTATTTGTGTCAAGTCTTATGTTAAGACAGTTTTCGCTAGTCTATATTGCGGTTGGAGCGGCTGGCGCAGACACCCCTCTTTGAGGTGCGGATAAAATTAAGCAGGTGTTTTGCTTCATGAGTGGTAGCTGTCTTTTCAAGCTCCTGCAGGGCCCTGTTTAAGGCCATGCCTGCGCGGTATAAAATCCTGAAGGCCTCTTTTATCTGCCTGCGCGCCTCTGGTGACATGCCTGAGCGCTTAAGGCCTACAACATTGTAAGCTGTTACTATGTTATCATTGCCGGTAGACATAAAAGGAGGAAAATCCTTATTAAGCCGCACTCCTCCGCCGAGCATGGCGAAGGTCCCTACGCGCACAAACTGGTGTATAAGACAGCCGCCGGCGATAAAAGCGCTGTCTTCTATCTCAACATAGCCTCCGAGCAGGGCGTTGTTGCATATGATTACGCTGTTTGCTATCCTGCAGTTATGCGCGGCATGGGATACACACATAAAATAGTTATTGTCGCCTATTGTTGTGCTTGAATCCTTTTCTGTGCCGCGGTGGACTGTAACATGCTCCCTGAATGTATTATTATCGCCTATCCTAAGATAACTTGTCTCGCCCTTATACGCTAAATCCTGCGGTTCTCCTCCCAGGCAGACACCCATGTGAATCTTACAGCCCTTGCCGATTGTAGTGCCCGCATATATACGCACGTTCGAAGAGACAGCCGTGCCCGCGCCTATTTCAACATTGTCTTCTATTACGCTGTAAGGGCCTATTGTAACATCTTCGGCTATTTTTGCCTTACCTGAAACTATGGCTGTTTTGTGTATGCTCATCTCTTTTTATATATTTTTCTTTTTTGTTTAATTATTACCACAAACTCACCGCGGGGCTTATGCAGGTTAAAATAATCCAGCAGCTGGCTTGCTCTTCCGCGTTTATATTCTTCAAACTTTTTTGTAAGCTCCCTTGCCACCACAATCTCCGGGTCATTTAAGACTTCCTGTATGTCAACCAGCGCTGATAACAGGCGGTGTGATGACTCGTAATATACCGCTGTCCTGGCTTTGTCCGCGTTTTCTAAAAGCCTTTTCCTGCGGGCGGATGTCTTGTTTGGCAAAAAACCTTCAAAGACAAATCTATCCGTAGGCATGCCTGAAGCTGAAAGCGCGGTAATAGCCGCGTTCGCGCCCGGCACGGCAATAACATCAACACCGCTGTCTATAGCACCCTTTATAACTCTGTATCCCGGGTCACTTATGCCCGGTGTACCCGCGTCACTTACCAGGGCTATGTTTTTGCCCTCTGCCAAAAGCCTGATAATGTATCCTGCCTTTGCCTGCTTATTGTGCTCAAAATAACTCGTTAAAGGCTTCTTTATGCTGTAATGTTTAAGCAGTATGCCTGTATGCCGCGTATCTTCGCATGCTATCAAGTCTACCTGCTTAAGGACATCTACAGCGCGCAATGTGATATCTTGTAAATTTCCTATTGGAGTAGCGACTATGTAAAGAACGCCTTGCCCGTTTTTAACTATCATGGCTATTCCACTGTTACGGATTTTGCCAGATTGCGCGGCTGGTCCACGTCGCGCTTATTCTTAAGCGCTATGTGGTACGCTAGAAGCTGTAAAGGCAGTACTGTAAGGATAGGCGAAAAGAGCTCTTTTACTTCAGGTATATAAATAACATAATCCGAATGGCTCTCTATATGCCTGTCACCTTCTGTAGCAATACTGATAACAACACCGCCGCGCGCTTTTATCTCCTGGACGTTGGATACCATCTTATCGTATGTAGCGCTTTTAGGCGCGATACAGACGACAGGCATGCTTTTATCTATCAGGGCTATGGGGCCGTGTTTCATCTCGCCGGCGGCATAGCCTTCGGCATGCACATAAGAGAGTTCTTTAAGTTTAAGCGCGCCTTCAAGCGCGTTGGGATAGTTAACGTTCCTGCCGAGATATAAAAAGCAGTTTTTATTGTGGTGGCTGGCGGCTATCTTTTGTATTATCTTGTGGTTGTTGATAATACCTGCTGCCTGCTCCGATAATGCTGTCATCTCCGCGAGCAGGGTTTTTGCTTTTTGCGCGCTGAGGTGCCCCTTAAGCCTGCCTAAATATATGCCGAATAAAGCAAGCACGCAAAGCTGTGCTGTATAGGCTTTTGTCGAGGCAACTCCTATTTCAGGACCTGCGTGCGTATAGATAACACCGTCTGATTCGCGCGTCATGGTTGAGCCTAAGGCATTTACAATAGAAAGCGCTTTAGCACCTCTGTTGCGCGCCTCACGGATTCCTGCGAGCGTATCCGCTGTCTCGCCTGACTGGCTTATCGCGATAACAAGTGTCTTGTTGTTTATTATGGGTTTCCTGTACCTGAATTCGCTGGATACATCAACCTCTACCGGGATATTAGACAGTGACTCAAGAAGATACTTGCCGGTCAGGCCCGCGTGGTAAGCGGTGCCGCAGGCAACCACGCGTATCTTATCAATATTTGTAAATACAGTCTCGTTTATCTTGAGTTCCTGAAAATAAGCATTATCGCGTTTTTCCGAGACCCTGTACTGAATAATGCCTTCTATGACAGAGGGCTGCTCATGTATCTCTTTGAGCATGAAATGGGCATAGCCTGCTTTTTCAGCCTGTGCCGCATCCCATGTAATGGAGGCAGGTGCTCTTTTTATTGTCTGCCCCTCAAGCGTGCTTACGGCAACCTTATCTTTCGTGATAACAACCAGCTCGTTGTCCTCTATAAAAAGAATGTCTTTTGTGTATTCAAGAAGAGCCGGTATGTCACTTGCTATAAAGTTCTCATTCTTGCCTAATCCTATGACAAGCGGTGAGCCCAGGCGAGCGGCTATAAGCTTTTCCGGATGGCTGCTTAATATAACACCTAAAGCAAATGAGCCCTTCAAAAGCTTAAGAGCTGTCCTTACCGCGGATTCTATATCATCCTTATAAAATTTTTCAATAAGGTGCGCTACAACCTCTGTATCCGTATCTGACTTAAAGGCATGGCCTTCCCGGATAAGCTGTTCCTTTAAGTCCTCGTAATTTTCTATAATACCGTTGTGCACTACCGCGATATTTTCAGAACAGTCGGTATGGGGGTGGGCATTGCGCTGGCTGGGCACTCCGTGGGTTGCCCACCTTGTGTGTGACACACCTATATTACCTTTAAGCGGCTTTTTTTTAAGCAGTTTGGATAAGGCGGATATCTTGCCCTTCTGCTTTCTGACAGAGACCCTGCCTTTTACAATGGTCGCGAGGCCTGCGGAATCATATCCGCGGTACTCAAGCTTTTTGAGCCCGTTTAACAGTATTGGCTGAGCTGCCTTTTCGCCTATATAGCCTACTATTCCGCACATAGTGGATATAATATACCAGAGAAATCAGGTATATTCAAGAGATTTTAATGAGCGCATAAGTTACGGGGTTTAGAACGCACTACACTCGCGTCCAAATTAGCTGCTTTTTATCGTCAATGTTATTCGTTTGAAATACCATTTTCAGGGTATGTCATTGCGAGGCGCCCCTTCGACTTCGCTCAGGGTAAACTCCGGCGCCGTGGCAATCTCAACGCCGCTTTGTGCCCCCGGGCATGCCAGGGGGCACCACACGATTGGGATTGCTTCGTCGGCATAAACTTAAAACTCAGGCCTTCTCGCAATGACAAAGAGTCTTTCTATCATTTACAATGAGCTATGAACGCATTGAATAGTTTTGGGAAGTTTTGGTATCGGGGTTAAGCCTCAGGCCGCTGACCTAATGCCCTTGCGCAAATTATTCCCGGTTAAGACCGGTCTTGTCCCTGCGGCTGCGGGCATAGAGGGTTCTTGTCTGATGACTGTGTTTTCCTGCGCTGACGCGTGAATATTTTCCTGCATATACCTTACGTATTCCCGTGATTGTTTTATGCGCTTTCGAATCTCGCGGGCCTTGACAGCAGCTAATTGATGAGTTTTAAAACCCGGCTCTTTTGCGAATATCTTCAGGTCTGCGTCTGTAATATAATCTATAAAGAGTTCTGCCTGGGGCACCATATTCGCGGATACGCTTATATACATATTCACGTTTTTAAATTCTTTCTGGAGAAAACTGACAAACAGCATAAACTCCTCTGTCTCTGCCTGCGCGCCGCAGAACCCCAATACCTTGGAATTGCGCGGGTAATCCTCGTTCCAGGCGGAAACCGCTTGCGCTATCTCATAATATTTTCTGCATGTATTAGGCTTAAGCGTGGTGAAAAAAGCCTCAAAATAGACATCGTCCCTTGTTATGTCGAGCCCTGTCTCACGCGAAAAGACCGACTGGGTAAAATCGCTGGTTCCTATGGATATAAGGCTCGTTTCCGCGTCCTCAACTAAAAAATCCAGGTTATCATACGCTTCGACCGTCTCCAGCATCGGGCCTGCCGCAATAGCCGGCAATGTCCTGTGGCGGTCATTGCTTATATATTCATCTGCCAGCCTGCGCGCCTGCGGCATAACCTTATCGCGCATGAATTGCACATCGCGCTGCTGCTTTACCATAGGAAATATCATAACCGGATTAAAACGGTACCCATAAGAGCCCCCGGCAGGCACCATGACAGGCGCAAGAAAAGAATACAGCAAGCTCTCTATTGTTTTATGTTTATCCTCCAGGCCCTCAAACCCGCTAAGAAAATTTTCTACGCTTTCGCCAAATCGGGTCATCATAGACTCCAATGCGGTGTCAACATCCTCTTCATCCAGAAACAGCGCCTGCAGGTCTGCTTTCAGCTGCATAACCAGCCGGTCTACTGCCCGCGCCGCGTCATTTTTTTCTTTTTCAAAAACTGCCATTACGTCTTCTCTAAACTGTCCCGTCAATATATTAATTACGCCGTCTTCATCGCCTCTGGTAATAAACTCTTCCTTTATGCCCTGCGCGAGACGCTCCAGAGCGGTGTCTGTAATATATTCTTTTTCCTTTTCGTAAGAAAGGGCCCTTTTGATGTCCTCATTGGCCCTGTCCAGCAGCAAATCTATATTAGCTGTTGTTGTATATACATCGGTTATATCCTGAGCAAGGCCGGTAAGGTATTTATCCAGCGCGCTTTCTATAGAAGAGATGACGGGTTTGAATATATCTATCTC
>CAZBMI010000006.1:0-17527 GCA_964492885.1 uncultured Planctomycetia bacterium
CTGGATGCCCTTGATAAAGACTTCACAAACCTCGCCAAAATAGAGATACCCAAAGACTACGGCATCATAAAAGAGATCCACAATACAGGAAGCGATAAGGTTATTATAAATATTCAGGACGCTCACGCGAACCTGGGCGCGCAGGAGTCTATAAACAAGCTTATAGAGTGCCTTGACAGGGATTACCAGCTTAAGCTGGTTGCGCTGGAAGGCGCTAAGGGTTATGTTGATGTTTCCTCTTTGCAGGCTTATCCTGATAAAGGCAGAAGAAAAGATATAGCGGATTATTTATTAAGACGCGGAAAGCTAAACGCTGCTGAATATTACAAGATTACCTCTGATTCAAAGATAAAGCTCTATGGCGCGGAAAACCCCTCCTTATACAAAGCCAATGTTTCCGCTTTTGTAGATTCGCTTCATAACAAGGGAAGCATCTATCAGTCTATAATAAGCTTCAGGAAGACAGCCTCAGAACTTAAGTCAAAGATATACTCAAAAGCCTTAACAGAGCTTGATGATAAGAGGCTTGCTTACAGGCTTGATAACATCTCGTTTAAAGAATACTGGAAGTATTTAGGCAGGCTCGCCCGAAAGACAGGCGTTAATGTTGATGAATACAGCAATATTAAGTCATTGCTTGAGGCGTCTGAGATCGAAGAGAGGGTGGATTTTGAACAGGCTGAAGAAGAAAGAAAGGCCCTTATAGAAACACTTACAAAGGCATTATCCGGGAAAGAGCTCGAAGGCCTTTTGTCTGAAAGCATAAGTTTTAGAACAGGCAAGATACAGTCTTCACTTTATCATAACCGGCTTAAGAAGATTGCCCTCTCAAGCGGGATAGATATATCTTTATACTCTAACCTTTCAGCATACACCGATTATGTCAATTACCATGACAATGTGGTAGTTGACGAGTTATTCGATGAGCTGAATGAACTTGTATTAAAGGTCCAGTTAAGACTTTTTAAGAACAGTGACCAAAAACTGCTTGCCGACATATTAAGAAGGCTGGATATTTTAACCGAGCTGCTTGACGCTAAGATTGTAGGCAAGGATTTGAAGTATTACTACTCGCGCAAGCAGGACTTCATCCCGCAGAATATACTCCATGAAATGGCTTCTTTAATGGTAAAGTACGCTGTTAATGATAATCTAGTTCCTGAGGCAAGAATACTCTCGCGGGCGCTTCCGGCGGTCGAACGTTTTTACAGGATAGCCGGGGAAAGAGATTCTGCCATGCTTGACAATACCATAGCAAAAATGGAGCAGGATGAGCGTTCTCTGGCAGTTATCGTAACAGGCGGTTTTCATACCGAGGGCTTATCAAGGCTTTTGCGGCAGAGAGGAATCTCTTATATGGTGGTGCTTCCTAAGTTCTCAAAGGACGCGCTTGAAAGGCCTTATGACGACATAATACTTAACAAGAAACAGCCGTTTGAGGAAATACTATCAAAAGGCGAGTATTATCTCGCGGCTGCTACCGCGTTTGGCAACCTACTGCCTGTTAACGAAACTTTCGCCACAGTAGGAACCATGTTTGTCCTGGGAAGGCCGGAACTGAATGACGATACCATTGACACATGGGCTGATACATGGCTTAGGATAGAGAAAGTTATAGAAAGGACAGGAGAGAAGCCCGGCCGGATGACTCCCGAGAACCTGAGGCATTTAGCCAAAAACGCGCGTTATATACCGCTCTCCGAAGACGAATATTATATATTACTGCAGGCACAGTCAGGCGAAATAAGTGTTATCAGGGTTTCATACGAAAAGGATAAGGACATCCCGCGAATAAGCTCTGTCATAGGGAAAGAGAAAGCAGAAGTAGTGCTTATGAAGGACGCGCATAAGCAAAAAGCCGGTCTATCAGATATAGGCAGGGAGGACTTTGAGCAGACACGAGAACGTATCTTAAGAGAAATGGAAGAGGACAAGGCAGGCCTGCCTGAAGAGATATTGCGGCAGAAAGCAAAGATAGAGAGCAGGCTTTATGAGAGACTGCAGGAGCTTCAGACTGAAAAAGGTACTCCGGGTTACGCGATAAAACTCAAAAGGCTTAAGAGATTATACGGAGTTGACAGAGTCTCGCGCGCGCTTAAGGACGCGGCTAACAACCAGCACCCGGTTCTGATATCATCAGGCGTTGCCGCGTATGTAATAATCTACTCGCTTATGAGCGCGTTTCACAGAAACAACGTTAACGGACAGCAGGCGCCTGAAGAGAAGATATTCTATTTGACTTTAGACGGAAAGAAATTTTTCGAAATAAAGGCAAATGCCCCGCTGACGAAAAGACCTGAAGGCAGCAGTATAGCAGGCGTCAGGTACGGATTCTCAATAAAAGCTTTAGAGGAAAATGATATAGATTATAACATAAAACAGACAGCTGTGCATGAGCCTGTTCTCAAGTGGCTGAGCCAATGGCTGGATGTCTTTACCAGCAAAGGCATAGATTCGGAAAGCAATTATACTCTTGAGGATTTCAGCAGGATAGCTTCTGAGGTAAGGTATCCTTATGCCAAAAGCGGAGATAAGGCGCGCATGACCACCAGGATATTGCAGGATGACATGAGATACATGCGGGCTATAGAGGAATGCGAGCGCAGTCAGCCTCTGTTTCTCGCAGGGGTGGAAAACGCGCTGGTTTCCGCTTATGGCGATAATATGACCGCGGAGATACTCAGAGTTTTAGAGCCCATAAGCAGACAGGGCAATCTTCCAGGCTCCGGTATGCCTATAAAAAGCTCTGCCTCCGGAACCGGTAAAGAGGAATTAATGGTTTCGGATGAGAGTATTGAGGTGAAAGAGAGCTTTAGGGGCATAGACAGGATACTAATCGGCAGAGACGGCGAATTATCAGAAATTCAGCCTGAACAAATGGCAGCAAAGATGATAACCGTATCTGATAACGGCAAAGCAGCCGCGGCAGTGGAGTTGGAGGAAGGAGAGCTCATCTTTTTTGAGGCAGAAGATAAGGCATCTCTTGGCAAAGCGCCGCTTTTGATTGCAAAAGACTTACAGCAGGAGACGACAGCGGCTTTTTCGGCAGTTATAGAGGAAAAACCTGTTTTGGCATTAACCCGCGTAGACGAGAATTCCGGTCCGGTTGAGAGAATAAGCTCTATATTATCCCGGCTGAAAGACCTCGGCGCGGACAAGATAAAACTCATAGCTTTATGTGACCCGTCTTTTATAAGCAGGTATAACGACCTTGCCAGATGGGAGGAAGACCTCAGGCAGGAAGGCGTTGAAAACGCCATTGTCTTTCACAGGCAGGGTTACAACAAGTCCGATAAGTGGAAAGGGACAGCGCTTTTAAAGGCAGGTAACGGGGATATAAAAATAGAATCGTCATCTATATTTTCAGGAAAGCGGATATCAGAGGTTTGCGTGAACTGGGAGACTTTCCTCATAAGCGGAGCAGATGCCGATATATTCGGCAAAGAAGAAGATTACGACGAGAAGATAAAAAGGGTAACAGGCCTTTCGAAGAAGCTTAAAACCGCTACGGGCGCTGATACGGAAAAGAGCGTTATGCCTGTTGAGCCTGTTATGCCGGAGCCTGTTGAGCCTGCCGATATGCTGAAAAAAGAAGAACCTGTAAGCCCGGCGATAGAGCCAAAAAAAGAACCTGCCCCTGTTCAAAAACGCAAAGAAGAGCCGGCCCCAAAAGAAAAGGCCGTATTAGAAAGAGAGCCCGGGATACGCAAACCCACCCCATTTGATATTATCAAGCAGACGGGCGTAAAGTCCGAAGAGGGTTTAAATGGTGTATTGAAAGCAGAAATAGCGCCTTTGCTCGAAAGCGGTGTGGAGCCTTCAAACATAATAAGCAAGTTAAAACTCCAGATAGACGCGGCCCTTAACATGGTAAAGGGAATTATGTATCTTATACCTATGGGTTTTGGAAAGAGCCTTACCTTCAGGCTTTCTGCTTTTATACTCGCAAAGAAGATGGGTTACAGCCTGGCCAACAACAAGGGCGTTCTCCTTTCAACCGTATCTCATGACCTTGCTGAAAGAGACGCGGAAAAGGCAGGCAGGATATTGTCCTTGTTTGGAATTACCGCGGGTGTGTTAACAGATGACGGCAGCGGCAATAAAATATGGCTAAGGTATAATCCGGAGACAGGCAGATTAGAAAAATCAAAAGGCCCTTCGGATGTGACATTCGGGACTATAATAGATTTTGTGCATACGTATGAGCAGGAAGAATCCGTTACAAACATAAAAGAGAGGGTATTTTCACCAAAGAAAAGGAAATATTACCTTCTTATGGACGAGGCGGATGTCGCTTTAATAGAACAGCTTGGCACGCCTTTTATCATATCAGGAGGGATTGTAAAGAATGCCGAGGCAATAAAGAAAAGGTATATTACCGCGCGCGGGCTTTTGGAGAAACTCTTAAGCGGAAAGACGATTGAGGAAGCGGCGCAGGCAGGGCTTCTGGATATATCCGAGTCCGAGCTTGATAAAAGCGGCAGGCGTATATATCCGACTAAAAATATACCTCTTACCAAAAAAGGCGAAGAGGTATTAGAAGAGATATTAAAAGAAGCCGGATACAATAATTTAGAACAGGAGACAGGCCTGCCTTCTGATGATATTGCCACCTGGCGAATGCTTGTAAGCCAGGCACTCAGCGCCGAGGCATGTTATATAAAAGACGTCGATTATGTTGTAAAGGATAATAAGATAGTATTAATAGACAGGACAAACAATACAAAGATGCCCGGAACCCGTTTGCAGGCAGGCTATCACGCGGCGTTAGAAGCAAAGCATGCCAGAGAAGGCGTCGAGGTCGAGGCAGAGCATGTTACGGCAAATAGCATGATGCTGAAAAGTTTCTTAAAAAGCAGGATAATAGACGGTGAGTTTGCCGGGGGAAGCGGTACAATGGACAAGGAGTTTATGCAGCAGGCTCACGGAAAGAAGGTTATAGAGCCTGACCTTGATAAACAGGATATATCAGCGCGTATTGATGAAGTGAGGATGTATAAGGCAGAGGCCTCTAAGTGGGAGGCTTTTTATGAAGACGCACTCGATAAGATATACAGAGGAAACGCTCTTTTGATAAACGCCAAAGAGGGCATGCCTTCTTTGATTATCCATGCGATACATAAAAGATATAAAGATAAATACGGAAAACAAGAGCATGATAAGCGTTTTCCTGCTGATAAAAGTGACGGCGAGGCAGGTATGCGGGTATTTAACGCAGCGTCATTGGCAGACATAAAAGATGTCGAGAACGCGGCAGGTAAAGCCGGCGCGATAACCATAGTAACAAACCGCGGGGCAAGAGGGCTTGATGTTAAACAGGATACACAAGCGGCTGCTATTGATAAAGGGCTTGATGAGATGACTGTAAAGCTGACAGAAGAGGGCGTCTATTCATACTCAACATATATACATGAATCAGAGGCAACGGATTTACAGTTCAGGGGCAGAATCGCCAGGCTTCCGGGCACAAAAGGCAAGTGGATAGCGTACTGGTCTTGTGGAGATGAGATATTTATAGAGCATAGAGATAACCCCGGAGTAAAGACAGCCTTATCATCATTACTGCATCAGATAAAGATAGAAGGAGAGCCTATAGATGTAAGCGATGAAAAAGAGTCTTCGAAGATAATTAATCTTATTGCCGCGCTAAGAAGCGCCATAAGGGATTCGCGCATAGAGCAGATTAAGCAGGATGAGCCTTTTGAGGCTGAGATAGAAGCTAAAAAACACTCTATTATAAAACTGCGCGAAGCTGTATTAAATGAAGATTTCGATGATACAGCCCTGAACAAACTCATACCGGGCATCGGAGAGCTTGCCCTGAAGATAAAGAAACGCGAAGATGCGGATGCATTCAGGCTTGGCATGCTCGCGGTATTTGATGAGGCCCTGAGCATGTATATAGACCCTGTAAGCAATGCCAAAAGCAGTATAAGCCGTGAATTACAGTCTGCCAAATGGAAAGGCACTATTACGCAGTCTAAGCCTTTTATCAACTTTAAGGTCATATCCGAAAATAGATATGATAAGGCGATAAACTATATAAAGGATACAGCATCAGAAGCCCTCCCTGTCCAACAGCCTAATTTTGTCCACCGCGCCAGAGACTCACTTGGTAATATATATAAGAACATAACAGGCTTGGTATTCGCAGGCGCTATAATCAGCTCAGGCCTGTGGGTCTTATCAAAGACAATGGCTGTATTAAACTTGGCAGGCATGCTTATATCCGGTAACGCGGCAGCGCTTTCACAGCTATCATTATTAAAATCATTATTGGCAGTATCCTCCGCGCTTCCCCTGGGCTTCTGGCTCGGGCTTGCGGCATTTATCATAATAGCAGGCATAACACTATACCAGACTCATATAAAGCTTTTCAATCAGGTCTATCAGGAGAAGCTTATTACAAGCTTAGGCCTTGTTGTCAGGGGAGTTTTCAGCAAACAGGACTTAGCAAAGGCAATACTTACCATACCGGTTACAGCCATATCCATGCTTGCCTCAGCCGCGCCGCTTACCTCCATATTTATGTTAATATCCGCTATGGTTATTCCCGCATCAGCTCCTTTTTTGATTCCCATAGCTGTAATAATAGGGGCAGCAGGACTTGTATCAACCGCAATACTTATAAATCCTTTTACAATAAAGAAGCTTAAAACCGAAAAATTAAAACAGCCCGGCAATATAGCAAGGGCCATGCGTTCGGTATCATACGGCCTTGGATTTACTGTTATAGCTGTATCATCTTTTATGTTCCTATCCTGGCCGGGCATAGCAGCTGTCGGAACGATTCTTCTTTTAAGCAACATATTGTCTGAAAAAGGGATTTCAAGGTTTTATGAGAAGAAGCTTGAAAAGGCTTATTCCGCGAAAAGGGCAAAGGCTATAGGCGCGGGGCTCGCGCCTCTGATATTTTCAGCCCTTTCCGCTATAGCGGTATTTATAAGCAGCAGCGCCCCGGCATTCGCGGTTGTTACAGCTGTATTTTCAACCCCGCTTGCCATAATGGCTGTTTTATATTTTATAGCTCTCCCGTATATCTCCGCAAGGTTAGGGCGCGTTGAGTCAGAGGCTGTTGAATCAGGCTACAAAAAGACGGCGTTAAAAGAGGCATTGCACGCAGGCTTTACCAATATAAAGACATTATGGATAGGTTTTGGCGCCTTAGCCGGAATAACAGGCAGCGCTGTAATGCTCTTTGCCGCTCTTCCGGCCTGGGCATTAATAATAACAGGTATCGAGGTCTTCGCCATTACCTATATAGTTGTAAAGTCTTTGTATTATCTGCAGGCAAAAATCGCAAAAGGAGAAAAACCCGAAGGCGTATGGGGCAAGATGGCGGAATATTTTACAGACAGCAGAAAGGCCACACAAGCGCTTATGGGAGCGACCACTCTTGCTGTTGCCGGGCCTGCTTTAGGCTCAGGCGCTATGTTCTCATCAGTTACACAGGGGGACTCCTCTTATACTGCCAGAGAACAGCTTATCAATAATTTAAATGCTTTATTCGCGCCGGTTACCAAGGCTGTTACAGGAGAGGCCAAAGAGGAGAAACTGATTACATCCGAAAAGGAAAGGACTCTCCCGCCTGCTGAAAAGGCCGGTGAAAAAAAGCCTGAAAAAGCCAAATCTGTTTTTAAACAGCTGGAAAACGAGCTGGATAGATTGGATGAACTGCACAGGCGCAGGGATATTATTTTGCAAGAGCTTAGACAGTTAAGAGAATCGCGGAAAGAATCATATAAGGATACATTCAGCTGGCTCGAGCTTTTTAACCTTTCCACAGCTCATGCTACTGTGCCGCCTCCTCCGGAGGCCGTATCTACGAAGCCCTTTGGAGTTAATATTCCGTATGTAGTTTCTGTGCCGTTATCTTCAGAAGAGCATATACAGCCTGCCGGACCCCGCCGCGTTATAGAACCTTCGATATATAATATACCCCTGAGCGTGGATTATTTAAGGGGCATGCAAGAGGCCCCGGCAACAGCACCTTTACTTGACTCGGATTACAGTCTAAATTACATGAGAAGGTCTGATAATTTCATAGAGCAGCACGACAGGCTGACAAGGCTTATAGACCGTGTATACGCGGATAAGCTTTCTGCGACAGAAAAGGATTACCTGCTTAAACTGCTTCTTGCTACCCTTTCTGTTGAGTCTGATTTCAAGGATACGGGTAAAAAAGCCAGCGGAAGCGGCCCCTGGCAGTTGACAGGCATTACTTTGAAGGATTTTGTGAAAAGAGTTATACCCCGGAAGAGGCCCGAGCTTATAGAAGAGTTTAAGCCCATACTTGAAAAAATGGGCCTTACATGGCAGGGCCTCAGCCGCATGCAGGGGCATGAATTGACTGAACTGGTTTTTGACAGGCATTATGAAGACAAATACCCGGCTATAGAGGCCGCAAGTCTGAGAGCAGACAAGCCCGAAGAGAAAGAACCTGTTGAAAGAGAGCTGGCATATAAGGTTAAAAGAGGCGACAGCTTGTGGCGCATTGCAGAGAGATTTTTAAAAGAAGGCAGAAAGTATCAGAAGATAGCAGAGTACGTGAAAAATAAAGGCCTTATAGGGCCTAAGCCCGGATATGTTATTAAGGCAGGCACAATTCTTACCATACCCGGAGCAGCCGCGCCCGCGATAGCCAATGTTTTAGGCAATAGTCTAAGAGAAGCCATAAAGCAGAAGAAGGCGCCTGAGACTAAAAAAGAAGGCAGTCGTTTTTATACAGTAAAAAGAGGCGACACATTATCCGGTATTACTCAGAGGTTTTTCAATACTACTCAATGGCAGGGCAGGATAAAAGGCGTGCCTGCGCAGGTTATCTCAGACCCCAGAAGGCTTCAGCCGGGAATGAGGCTTGAGATAGCAGAGCCTGTATCAGGCCTAAAGCAGGAGGGTTTGCAGGCTGCGGAAAGAAGGGCTTTGGAAGAGGAGAATTCGGCGCGCCGTGACTTCGCGGCTTTAATGGCCCTTCTTATATATGATGAGAGGTATCTCAGAAGCGGCGGTGATTTCAAATTTAAGACACCGGCAAGTCTATTAAAGCAGTGGGAGAATTATTACAATACAAGCGAAGGTATAAGCGGAAGCGAAGATTATCATAGGATAGAGCTGCAGGAAGAGAAAAGCATCAGGCAGATGAACCTCGGCAAGGTAAAGACTGCTCTCAGGGCGCAGGAGTCCTTGCGCAGGCAGAGAGAAGAGTCGGAAAGGCTCAGGAGACAGCAGGCACAGCTCTATTTTGCTTCGACAATTGAAGAGATGCAGAGGCAGGAAGAAGAAAAGAGGCAAAAGAAAGAGTTTCTCGCAGAAGCTCAAAAACAGAGGCGGCAGGCAGAAAGAGAGCTTTTTTCCTACGAAGATACCGCAGGAGCGGATTTTGAGGAAATAGCGGGACTTAAGGTATCAGGACAAGAAGAGCCTAAAAAGAAAGGCTCGCGTATAATCGGGGTAAGGACCAGAATTCTGCAGGAAGAACAGCAGCGCCTGATAGAAAAAGAAAAGGATAAAGCTCTTCCGGGAAGCGCACAGCCTTTACACTGGTTTAATATATTGTTTAACCGTGCCATGAACATAATCTCTCCTATTGACGCGCATGCCGGTTCTTCTGATGAAAAAAGGATAGCCCAATTGGAAAAAGAGCTTGACGGGCTTGATAAAGAGATAGGAAGGACACAGGAGAGCGTAAAATCCTTACTCGAAAAAGCGCTTTTATTGCAAGAGTCCGGCGCGACGGAGAAATCTGTTATAAAAAGGGCCAAAAACAGGTTGGAGCCGGAAACTGTTGAGCAGGTGATAAGCCCTGAAGCCAGGGAGGAGCAGGAACCCGCGAAGGCGCCTTCTGCGGAGAAAGAAGAAACAGAGCAGAGGCATGTTGTGTCTGAGCCGGAAGAGGTTTCCGCAAAACCCGCAAAAGCCACCGGCTTTAAGGAGTACATTGTAGAGAAAGGCGATATATTGTGGCTTCTTGCAGAGAAGTTTTTAGGCAAAGGAATCAGGTGGAAACAGATAAAGGATGCCAGGACAGGCAGGGCTGTTGAAAGGCCGAGGCTTCTTCCCATCGGCGCCAAACTACTTATACCCATTGCCACAGCGCCTGTCCAGACATCGCAATTAGCAGATGCTGTTTTCGGGGCTTTGCCTTCTCCGGAAGAGAAAGAGCAGGCAGAAGGCGATGAGAAACAAACAAGAAGCTTCAGGACAAGAGGCGCAGAGGTAAAAGCCAGAGGTAAAGAACCTGTTACAAGCCTTACCGGGGAACCGGTAAAAGAAGAGACAGGCGCGCGCGCTGAATCGATAAATGATATATACGAAAGAATATGCAGGGCAGAGACAGGCGGTATGACAGACCCATGGATAAGGACAAAGGCTATACCATCTGACGGAAGAAAATCCACTGCTTACGGACCTGCCCAGACTACTTTAGGTTTAGCCAGAAGAACGCTCGAAGCAGGTTATTTTGACGATAAGCCTGAATTAAAAGAATGGGTAAAGACAAAATTCATACCCCACGGGGAATTACTGCTTCAAAGCACCGGTAAGGACCGAAGGTATGATTACGGCGGAATGGGTGATTTCAGCCTAAACGATAAGAGCATGTATCACGCAATGAACCATCAGATATTAAGCAAAGAGCTTGCCAGGAATCCTTATCTTGACGTGCCTCAGTACTGGTACGGCCCGGGAGAACAACTGCCTGCCGGTTACAGAGAGAGATACGATGGCAAGCAGAGGCCGGCTGTTGAACATAGAATTAAAAAATTAGCCGGCAAAATAGAAAAGGCGGTAAGCCCTCTTGTTTACGGCAAAACAAAACAGAACATGTTAAGCCTGCTGAGAGGAATCTTTAATAAAAGGGACGCCGGAGTTTCTTACCGGCAGTTGAGCAGGCGGCAGAAGGAAGAGTTTGCCGAAACCGCTTTGGCTGTTATGCTGCTTGACCCGGCCGGCTTTTTCGAATTTATCGGCGAGGCCATAAGGGAGGGCAGAAAAGGTATAAACCGGATACCTGAGATAGTCCGCGAAAAACAGGACGACCTTGAGGCTATATACAGAAAAGAAGGCGCCGGCATGAGGCTTTCGGAATACATGAGAGAGCTTTACGGAAGAACCGATAAAGAGCCTGATATTGCCGGGCCCCTATATAAAGAGATAAAGGAATCCGCCGACATAGCAAACAAAAGACAGGCCATGCGGGCGGCGGAACGCGGTTTGAAACAACGGAAAGAGCAAAGAACGGACAGGACATGGATAGATTACTGGAGAGAATACGCAAAGGCATGCGCTAAAGAGGCTAATAAGAGTATATTCTATAATACTCTTAGTATCTCAAAGACGCTTGAGCAGATGCTTAAAAATTATAACGTTAAGCCCGGTATTATAGGAGGCCTTCCCCTGCGCCTAAGCCTGGGGTATAATATGACCTCTTTTGTAGGAGCGCTTCTTAAAGGCAGTATTGGTAAATGGATAGGCGGCCTGACTATAGGCGGAAGGGGTTATTTCTTCCAGGACGCGGCAACGCAGATATGGGCGCTTATTAAAGGGACTGCAAATGATTCTGTGATGGCAGGTGTATCGCTTTTAGTTGACCTTATTCAGATATATGAATATCCGGATGTGGCAAGAGCGGATTTAAACGGAGCTATGTATATAAACCCGGATATATTAGAAGGCGGACTATTCTGGGGGCAGTGGCAGTTTCATCCGAGCATGTTAAGGGACGGAACACTTATTCCTGCTGAACGCAAACTTGACATTAAAAATCCATTGGATTATATGGATATGCTTTACCAGATAATCCAGGCTATTTCCGGTAACAGGCTCAGGGGCATAGCATTTTCAGGACCCACGGAAAGGGGTTTTGTCAGGCAGAGTTATCTGGCTGACCCAAAGGCCAAATATTATATACAAAGAGGCATTGGCGAGAATGACAAGACCCAATATATGTACAGGGTCTATCTGGACTGGCAGTCTGTCAAGGCTGATAAAGAGCTTAAAGAACTGAAAAGCCTGACACAGGAGCAGGGGGTTGAGCGCCTTAAAGAGAGAATAGAATCAGATGTAGATAAGGCAAAAGAAAGCGGTAAAGAGGTTGTTCATGAGATAACAACACAGGATAAGACCAACAGCGGCATTGTATATGTTTCAAATCCTCTTGAGAAAGGAAACCCGCTGAAATATTATGTTGACAGCCGGGGAAGGGTTTATGAGATAGACGGCCGTGAAATGACAGCTCAGGAGCTTAAAGATAAGCTTGATAATAAGGAGCTTGAGGGAAAGCTTTTAAAAGAGAAGACAGATTATCCCGGAGAACATGCCTATTTTGTAGATAAGGAAGGCAGGGTCTTAGAGTTCGGAAGACAGGAACTAATTTTCATGGCGGATATATTCACGAAAGACGAAAACGGCAACGTATACGCTGAGGAGCATTTAAAAGAGTATAATATGTGGCTTGAGCCGGGCAATATGGTTCTTTTACCGAGTTTCCGCTCGCTGGCAAATGACGCGGCAATGATGGCATATCTTGAGAGCCGCTCCGTAAAGATAGACGCTGAGACAGGAGAGATAGCCGAGGTCTGTGACAGGGACGGGGGCGGTGAAGGCATGGTATTCTGGAGCCAGGGCAGGATTATGTATAATGACGGAAAGTTCTATATAGACAAGGACGGAAAGCCTGTTATGGCAGAAGGCGTGCCCACAATCCTGACACACGGGCCTGACGGAAAGCCCAGGATAGGCATAATGATATATTCAGCAGAATCAGCAGTCAGAAGGTATGAAGATTACAACGGAGAGACAGTCTCCGCCATATGCTTTAACGGCCTGGACACGCGGATGCTTTCAGAAGAACAACTGCGGTCTCTAAAAAGTAAGGAAGGCCTGACTTACGCTCTTAAAGAAGATACTGTATTTTACTGCAAAAGAGGCGAAGATGAGGTTATAGAACAGGTCCTGCCAAAGGGGACACTGGTAACAGAAGACCCGTTATACACGAAAAATTCCGCGGTATATAGCGAGAAGACATGGATAACAGGTACTCTGAAGAAGGCGGTATCTATAGTCAGGGAGAGGACAGAGGCGCAGAAGAGCAGAAGGCTCCCCTATATAAGAGTGCAGAAGCTGGATTCTCTCACATCGGTAACCGAAGAAGAGGAGTTTAAACATATCCTGAATTCTGATAAGACCATGATTATACCGCAGGGATATTTTATACGCATAGACCTCGGAAACGGCATGGAAAAAGTATTGGATGCCGGAACCATTATCACATGGGAAGAAGGCTACGCGGTCACTGTTAATAATCTTGACGGCACAAAGACAGTTGTGCCCGCTGTCATAGAGGTGTGCCCAAAAGCCATAGAAGATAAGGAGCAGGCATTAGTCAAGATAACGGATACAAAGACAGGTGTTGTAAAAGAAGCTGAAGGCCTCTTGTTCCCGGTAGAGACAGCTCCTGTTCCTGAGCCTGCGGTATCCCCTGTTGCGTCAGAGGGTGAAGCTTTTAAGCTGGGGCGCGTGGAGCCGTTTAGCCTGCTTAAGGATAAGGTGAAAAAGATAGCGGATAAACTGGAAAAAGAAGGCAATGTTACTGCCAAAGGCTTTAAACAGGCTATGGATTCAGAATTTGTAAGCAAAAGCGGAGTCGATTCTATAAGAGAAGATTTTGTGGATATGATGAAACAGGTAAAAGAACTCTTTAAGCTGGCATCAGAATTCAGCAGGGAAGAGATTGAGTCACTCAGGGAATTTTATAATGACATAGCCCTGGGCACAGAAGAGATAAAATATGACATATCGCTTAAATGGGGTATGGAAGTAAAGATAAAAGAGTATGAGAAGTGGTACGGCTCAAGCGCTGACTGGCTTAGAAAACAGATGGATATAATAGCAGGTTATATAAATACAGAAACAAACATAAAGAATATACTATCAAAGCCTTATGACATATCAGACGAAGATTGGGAGAAGCTGAGAGAGTATAATGAATATTTTGCCGATGAGTTAAAAATGGTATTGGACAGCGAAGATGAAGAGGCAATCAATGCTTATGTCCGCGACGCGGTAATGAAACTGGATGAGAAGATAGATGAGAATAAAGACAGGCAGGATGTCCTGCAGTCAAGATATGACAGGCTTTCCAGGGCAGCGGATATAAGCTGGTACGGCCATGAGAGCATGGAGTTTGAAGACAGGATAGATGCCTGCAAGAACTGGGCAGACGCGGTGGCAAACGAGAGGATATTGCAGGCACAGGAGGCGCTTGATGACGCCAGGAGGGATGTTGAAAACGCCAAGAAGAATGTAAAAGAGGCAGAGGATAACCTGGATACATTAATTAATAAGACAATACCTAAGGCAGAGGCAGATCTAGCTGCCTTAGAAGAGATGATAGAGAAAGCAGAAGGCGATATGGCCGCGCTGAAGCAGGAGATAGCTGACAGAGAGAACGATTTGGCGATACTGGAGAAGAATATAAGCGAAGCAGAAGCATGGCTAGCTACACTAAAGAAAGAATTGAAAAAAGCCGAAGATTGGCTTAAGAAGATGATAGAAGACGGCCATCCCGAGTGGGCTATTAGAAAGCATAAAGAATATATCAAGGACCTTAACGCGCAGATAGAAAAGCAGAAGGAGTATATAGAAGAGCTGAAAGAGAATAAGAAAGAGCTTATAGAATGGATAGCCGGTCTGTATGAAAATAAGGCAGAGCTTGAGCAATATATAAAGGAATTATACGCTAAGATACCGAAACTGAAAGAGTATATAAAAAGCTTATATGAGAGAAAGGAGAATCTCGAGGAATACATAGAGAAGCTGGAGGAAGAGCAGAAGAAGGCAGAGGAACGTTTAAAGAAGATAGAGGAGCAGACAGGCGGAGACGGAGTACCAAAGGCGCGAAGAGAGTTTAACGCGCGCGCGGACCAGATAAAAGAGCTTGCAGGCAATATAAAACAGTACGCGTCTTCAAAGAGCGATATGCTTGACAGCCTTGAAGACGCTTCTGAGTCAGCTATTGAGATACAGAAGAATAAAGGCAGGCTCTGGTTTATGCAGAAGGATATAGAGCTTATGGGTGATATCATTATAAGCAAGGAAGAGGATTTCAGATACATAAAGAGCAGAGACAACAGAGAGGCATTCAGGCGCGCTATTTTAGAGAGCGCAATGGGAGAAGATGAAAAGAAGCAGGCGCTTGCTGATTTTAATGCTTTCTGCAAAGGCGCGGATGCCCTGTTAACGCCTGTTTCCAACATAATCTTTACAAGAAAAGAGCTTGAGACAATGAAAAAAAATGCCCTTAACGAGGCTATTGACAGTGCTGACGGCTCGTACCTTATGAAGCTTTATGAGGCTGCTGTGAATGATAAGCCCGGAACCATTGTCACGTTGCCGAATGTCCTTACGCTGTTTAACCAGCAGAGGGTTGACCTTGTAGCCGGAACCGTAAGCTTGGGCGGGCGTGATTCATGGATGCGCGGATTAGGCATAAGAGGCCCGCTGGGAGATAAAGGATATAATAATTTTCTTGTAATAAGAGTGGATTCTGAGCAGTATGAGTATACAGGCCCTGCTACAGGGGATAGAGATGACCCTGCTAATTACAGGAGGAAAGACACAAGAGATTATATACTCGCCGACAGGTTAGCATATGACATAGCAGGAAACCTCCATATAGGGGCAGCAGGTTATTTCACATGTCCTGATAAACTCCCCGAAGGAGAAGACTGGGAGTCATGGGCAGCCAATACAACTCTTATATGGGATATGGATAAGGCAAAGAGATGGCATTTAAAGGTAAACGCCTCTCATATAAAGGCAGGAAAAGAAGGAATAGCTGATATAGAGGCAACCGATGATTTAGGAAATACTATATATATACCTACTAATGTTGATTTAAGCGAGTCTTTAAGCAGAATGCGCGCAGGCATACGATACACAGGAGAAGACGGAAATGAGGAGAACGGATACATAGATTTCGGGGTAAAGGCAGAGAAAGAAGTAAGCAACTGGACTCCAAAGGGCTGGCAGGGATTTTTAAGCGCAGAGGGGAAGTATAAGTTTTTTGATATGCTTACTGTAAAAGGCGCAATAGACGCAGGTACAAGCTCTATAAGGACAAACGCGGGCTTAGGTATACAGCTCCCGTACGGAATAGAGGCAGAGATTTTTGGCAAGAAGGACCAATACGGAACTGAGTTTGGAGCAGGAGTAAGCGCGCCTCTTTGGGATACAGGCATAAAAGGCGAGATTGGCGCTGCTTACAGGGATGAGCTTGAAGTCGGGTTAGGGTTTTCAACTACACTCGGCGGTAACAGAATTGATGAGTATGATAAGTCAGCTGCCCCGCAATATGTATCAACAAAAGGTACTGAATGGTTAAACCGCATGCCTCTGCCTTCAAGGGTGGATATACAGAAGGGCCTTTCAGAGTCTCAAATAGAAGAGGATAAGAACATATCGCAGTCAATAAGGCATATCCTCTTTCTGCAGAAGCTTTCGCAAAGAGGCCTTTTTGCCTCTCACGCGGGAAGTTTAAAAGGCAGGGACCACGCGCATATTTATGATAACGCTATAGCAGGCATGGCAGTATTAACTGAGCTTAACAGGCTGGAGAGAGCCGGTTTAGGACAAGGCCGGGAGGCTGATATACTGCGCGATTCTCTTTATAAACTTAATAATTTCTTCATAAGAACGCGTGAAAACTGGGATATGCAAACCGGCAGCAAGCCTTTTGACGGGTTTAATATGGTTTATACCCTTACGGGTAACGAAGCGGAAAGCCAGCTTATTTCGGAGCTCAGAAGAAGGCGCAATGCCAACAATATATACGTGGCATTATACATGCGTGAGTTTAAGGATTATATAGACGCGAAACTTTATGACCCGCGGGCAGGCGGGATGAGCGAGAGCGAGATAAGCTCGCTTGAAGAGATGTCAGGTAAACTATCCAATATTATAGATGAGATAAGGGATATAAGTAAAAAGAGGCTTTATAATATTCCGGGAACCGGGAAATCTCTTGTAGCAATGACACCAGAGGGCTATGAGAGCTTTGTCTATCCTGTCGAGTACATGCTTGACGCGTATACGTTCTTCAGGAGCTCCGGCATGGAAGAAGAGGCAGGACATCTTAAGAATTATTTAGCGGATGACGCTTTTGATAAGGAGAAGGCGGTTTTCGTAAAGGCTCTAAGGCGCTTTGAGGCGCTTGAGGTTGAAGTATCATACGAACAGGCAAAGGAGATGCTTGATAATTATTTCGAAAGAGCGGCTATAGAGGATATTTTCGGTTCGCGCAATTACGAGGAGCTTGATAAATTCGCTGATGATGAAATCAACAAAGGAACAAGCAGGAAGTTCAAGATAGTCTTCACTGCTATAAGTAATAAAGAGGCTGAAGGCTCAGGCATAATACATGAGATAGAAAACAGAGATATAAGGAGATATGATAAAGAGGACATCGAGGAACTTTTCGATAATATGAGAAGATACCTCGGAGCTGATGCTGTAACCGAAGGATACCTTG
>CAZBMI010000007.1:0-16993 GCA_964492885.1 uncultured Planctomycetia bacterium
GATGCCGGAATTCGCAACGCCTTTTTCAGGTTTGGCAAAAGACAAGAAGGTAAGCCATCAGGAGCTAATAAGAGCGATACGCTTTATGATTGCAGCTGAATATGAGGCAATACAGCTTTATATGCAGCTTGCAGAGTCGACTGATAACAAGCTGGCGCAGGATGTCTTAAAGGATATTGCTGATGAGGAGCGCGTACATGCCGGTGAGTTCACGCGGCTATTAAAAGAGCTTGCTCCTGATGAGCAGAAGTTTTACGATGAGGGAGCCGAAGAAGTAGAAGAAGAGCTGGGAAAACAGAAATAAAAAGCCGCAGGATTACAGGCCTTGCAGTTCGGAGGGGGTTATGTAATCTTTCTGAAAGCGCTCTATTATTTTGTTCAAGCTGTCTTTCTGATTCTTAATCTGCTCAAGGAAGCTTCCGGGTATTCCCGGTTCTTCCTCAAACACTTTCTCTACACGGCTTATGCTTTCTATGAAATTCTTGCAGCGCAGAGCAAACTGTTTTTCGTAATCGCTTTCAGAGTATTGTCTGTCCAGGATATCAGAAAATAGTTTTTTCAGGTCGCGGTATTCGGGTATGTATCCTATAGGAGTCTCTATGGCCTCGTACTCGTTATGGACGCGCCCTTCCATCCATAGCAACCACACCTTCTTGTCCAGCTTCTCGTTTAAGAAGGCGCCGTTTTCTTTAAGGAAGTAATTGGTCCTGAATATCTTCGGCACTTTGTTTATCTGTTTCTCAAAATCTATATGCTTTTTTATATAGCTTCCGAAAGGCACTACCACAAAATCAAGATTTGCCATAGGGTTATGTTTTCTAACGCCGGCTTTTCCGAGTGTGGCTGCTGTAGTCTCTGATTCAAGCGTAGCTCCCATAAAGACGCCGTGAAGCCAGTTTACAGCCTCTACTACCGGCGGTGACATATCAGAGTCCCGCCCGCCGTAAATAATACCCTCTATAGCAACCCCTTCAGGAGAGTCCGCGTTCTTATCCGCGTTATCCAGCTCGTTTATCCTTATGGTATAGCGGGCATTCTTGTGAGCCGGGCTTACCTCTTTGCCATCCGGGCCTTTAACAGCCTCATGCCATTTGCCTATATAATTTTCACCTTCTTCCGGAAGCTCCTTGCCCATGCTCAGCCAGTATGGTTTTCCGTCTTTTATGAGTATGTTGGAAAATATTATCTCACGGGGTGTTGTAAGCGCCTGATATATAACCGGGTCATCTTTGGGGTTTACATCCTGTATAATCCCGAATATGCCTTTTTCTACATTAGCGGCGCGAGGGGTGCCGTCTTCCGAACCGCGGATATAAGCTATGTCATCTCCTACAATGGTCTGGCCCGGTACCATGGCTGTGGATGTTTTTCCGCAGGCGCTCGGGAAGGCGCCGGTAAAATAGGTTATCCTGTCTTTGCCTTGAGGGTGTATACCCATAATAAACATATGTTCAGCCAGCCAGTCTTCTTTATGCGCTTTATGTATCGCAAGCCTTAAGGCCAGTTTCTTAAGGCCTACACTGTTGCCCGCATACTGGTTGTTTACAGTAAGCACTTTCTCTTCTTTTAAATCCACATAGATACGCCTCTTATCTGTGTTTTTGGAATTTCCTCTCTCATCAAGCTCTCCCGCGCTATGGACGAAGTAGAAGAAGTCATCTCTATTTTTCATGTTCTTAAACTCTTCATACCCCTGCCTATAGAGTATAGTCTCGCTGTGGGTGACATAATAGGAGTCTGTCAGCTGAAGCGCCAGAAGGGAGAAAGGTGACTTATTGGGCCCGAGGCAGAAAAAGCTGATAAGCAGCTCTTTTCCGGCCATACAGCCGTCCATTATTCCAAGGACCTCATTTAAGCCTTTTTCGCGGTCAATAGTGTTTATGGCCTTCGTTATCTTCTCACCGGGTTCTATAAGGACACAGGTCCGCTCTTTATCGCGCGCCTGGTCAAAGTATCCGTCAAAATGGACTGTATGACCTCTCATACTGAGAGGCCTTTCTTCGCCTTTTTCAACAGCGCCTTTTCTGACGTATTCTATATCTTCCTTTGAGCCGGTGATAACAGTCGCCTTAGCCGGCCTGCAAAGGGCAATATACTCCTCTATCACCCTGTTTACCTTAGGGTTCTCCAGGCCCAGGAGCTTCTCCCGGTCTTTATTTCCCAGTATATTCTCATTTACATTTATCATAATTCAGCATATTGTACTATAATAGCATAACGAAAGCAAGGCCAAATTGCTTTTTTGCCTGCGAATTATTCAAACTTTAGATAGTGATATTGCCCAAGAAATAGACAGATTATAAACTCCCCCGTGATATTTATGTTTCTATTATTCACGGGGGAGTTTTTTAATTTTTTATTGAACATAATCTTGATATTAGTGTATAATAACGCGCTATGGAGTCGGATTATCCCAAGTTAAATATATTCGCGAGCAGATGCTTAGGTTTTGCAAGGTGCAGATGGAACGATGATATTATCCCTGATAAGTTTATAGAAAAGCTTAAGCCTTACGCTGATTTTACGACAACGTGCCCTGAAGTTGAGATAGGCTTAGGAGTTCCCCGTGACCCTATAAGGATTATCACGCAGAAAGATACCTGCAGGCTCGTACAGCTCAATACCGGGAGAGATATAACAGTGGACATGGAGAGGTTCGCAAAAGAGTATACAGGCTCATTAAAGGATATAGACGGTTTTATATTAAAGGACCGTTCGCCCTCATGCGGCATAAAGAATGTAAAGACGTACACAGGCCTTAAGCATTCCCCCTCCCAGAAGAAGACAGGCGGTTTGTTCGCGAGAGAGGCCTTAAAGAGATTCCCGAATACTGGGGTTGAAACCGAGGCAAGGCTTAGTAATTTCACCATAAGAGAGAATTTCCTGACAAAACTCTTTACATTCGCAAGCTT
Source organism: uncultured Planctomycetia bacterium (assembly GCA_964492885.1). Lineage (GTDB taxonomy): Bacteria > Omnitrophota > Gorgyraeia > JABMRG01 > JABMRG01 > CAZBMI01. The sequence continues at coordinate 2,913 of CAZBMI010000007.1, forward strand.
CAGGAATATAAGGTCAAAGCCTTCGATGGGCAGGCTTGTCAAATTCCATTCCGAAAACAAGTTTCTTCTAATGGCTTACAGCCAAAAGGATTTAATGATAATGGGCAGGCTTGTGGCAAATAAGGATAAGAAAAGAGCGGAGGCTGTATTTAATGAATATCAGATGTCTCTTTACAGGGCAATGAATAAGGCGCCTAAATTCACTGCAAACATAAACGTTATGATGCATGCCCTGGGATTTTTTTCAAACAAGCTCTCTGCCGGGGAGAAAAGATTTTTCTTGAATTCCCTGGAAGAATACAGGCGCGAGCAGGCCCCCTTAAGTGTCCCCTTAAACCTGTTACAGGAGTTTATTATCAGGTTTGAAGAGGATTACCTGTCAAAGCAGACTTTTTTCAGGCCGTATCCGCGGGAACTGCTAAAGACAACAGATTCGGGAAAAGGAAGGGACTTATAATACATGAGAATTCAGCTTATTGCTGTTTTAGTTTTAGTATCTTTATGTGCCTGTGGCTGTTCAATGACACTGCACGAGAGAAGGGCAAGTGCTTCAAACCCAAATGATTTGGGCACAAAAACAGAACTGGAGATAAAAGGTCCAAAAGCAGCCGTAAGCCATAAATTTTAGGTGATTTTACGAATATTACTTATATTGCTCTCCGATAAACCTTCTTTAATCATATTAAAAAAACTGAAAACAATAAAAAACGCTTGTTTATTTAATACTTTTATAGTATAATTAAAAAGTGTTTAACTATAAAACGGCCAGGCTATAGAAAATGATAATCAAAATAACCACTCTCTGTTTTTCTTTTCTGCTTATTGGGCAGAATCTTTGCGCTGCAGGTGAAAATGTCTTGGTGCCTGCGCGGTCAGGCGCAGCTCTGCGCCCTTTGGCAAGTTCGGCTGCAGCAGCTGATGACATAGGTTTTTTTCTTAATAAAAAGAGATATGCTGATTACAAGAGTGTTACAGGCGCGATAGAGAAGATACGCTCTAAACTCGAAGAAGTGGATGCCGGTTTATCAAAAAGACGATATGTAAACCCGGAAATAGAGGCGATATTGTCAGGCATAACAAGAAACGAGAAGCCGCTATTTAAGAATAATCAGTCACATAAGATAGCCCGCGTAAGAAAACTTAAGGAAAAACTCAGCCTGCTCAGCTACTATTTATTATTAAACGATAATAATGACTACCTGTTTAGGCCCTCATATATCTTCAAACTGCTGATTGCCTGCAGGCAAAAAAGCGAAGTCGAATTCTTAATCGAAGAGCTTGCGTCTTTCGGCATAAAAAAAGGCAGCCACATAGCCGGGATAATATCCTCTTCCGGAAGCAGGCATGAGATAGTCAGGGCAATAAAAAGATTATACTCTTTAGGCATAAGAAAACCCGCGCACATCGCGATGGTTATGCGCGGCTCAAGAAAAGAAGATGACATCGAGAAAACAATACTCTGCCTGAAATCCCTCGGAATAGATAAGGATATACACCAGGCCATGGTACTTCAAGGCGCCCGGAGCGCGGAAGAGATAAGACGCGTAGCAGAGTCTCTTAAACCTGTTGGCATAGAAGACAGTTATTCTCTTGCCGTTATATTAAAAAGCGCTAAAAAGGAAGAGGATATTCTGCCTTTTGCTCTATGGCTTAAAGGGCTTGGCATAGAGAGGCCTTCTAATATAGCCTTAATCATACAGAGAGACAGGAATAAAAGCGATATTAAGCAGATAACCGGGATGTTAAGGTCTTTTGGCATAAGAGAGGAGCTCCATATCACGAATATACTTCTAAGTTCCCGCGAGCAGGATAATATAAAGAAAATAATAGAGCTTCTAAGAGAGGAGATGGCTCTTTCGGGCAGTGAGCTGGGTTCGGTCGCCTCAAAGATTATGCGCAGTTCGCGCGGCAGAAAAGATATTCTCGGCAGTATAAACGCCATAAGGTCATTCGGCATAAAACACCCGGGTTACATAGCCATGATATTACAGAGTTCGCGCGGAGAGCCTGAGATAAGAAGGCTCCTGGAGTATTTTTCCTCATACGGGATAACAGGCGGTAACTCCGTAACAAAGATAATGCTCAGCAGCCGTAAAGAAAGAGAGATAAAAGATATAGTGAAATATCTGTATGATATGGGCATGACAAAAGACAGCCAGATAGCCAATGTTATCCGGAGCACCCGGCCCGGGAAAATGATAAAGAAGATTGCCGGTATATTGCTTGCCGCGGTAAAGAAGAACAACGGATACAACAGGCTGTCAAACTCTTTAATCGCGAATCTGGCAGCCAGGCCTAAGCGCTTAAAAAAGATATTGGAGTCTATATATGAGAGAAAAGGAGAACTTCCGGTTGCAGGCAGGCCTCTTACGGAAGAGGATAAGGAATATATACGCTACAGGCTTATTCTGCGCAATATTGACATGGAATCACTCTTTTTACTGGCAGAGCTATTAGTTAAAAATAAAGATAAACTGGCAGGTTTAAAGGCGTATATAAACAGGCAGGCGGCTGATGACCGCTCCGGCATTTCTGTGTTACTGCCAAAAAAGACTTTATCCGAAAATGACCATATAAGAGCCGGCCTGCTGTTGTTCTCCTTTGATTCCGGCGTAAGGATGAAAATGCGCAACAAGCTGGCTGAGGATTACGCGTATCTCTTAAAGCGTTATAAGAAAAACGACAGCATATCCGTGGCCTCGAATATACTTATGCTTGTATGCACGCATTACAATATATATCATAATATGATGAAAGATATGGATAATGGTTTCGATCTTAAGGCATACCTTACCAGGTCTCTTGGTTACGTAGGTATTGTACATTACAATGAGTCTCTCCCGGAGAGCATAAGGGGCATAAGGAAGGAGATCAGGGATTTCGCCAGAAAAGAGGGTTTAAGAAGCAATGACAAAGGTTATTACGCCGCAATAGTTTCGGAATTCAGCAGAAGAGGATATGATATGCAGGCGGTTCAGTATGCCCTGGGCATGAAGATGTTAAGCCTGGACAAGCCCTTAAACGGCAGTGATAACGCGCTTATAGATTATTTATCCGAAGAAGATATTCAGGATAACGCCTCTTTTGTTATTCCCCATGGATACGAAAAGAGCTCTTCCTCGGGAGAGGCAGTCCGCGTATCTCCGGATAAGATTATATCAAAGTTTCTTGCCAAGCGGACAAAAGATTGCTATACTATAACAAAGGACAGGCAGATTTTAAGAGACGCGCAGGAAATTCCGAAGGCGGGTTTCTTAAATGGCAGAAAGCAATCCGCATTGATTAATGCTTCTGCGTAAAAACCGATTGGTTGAATGGACAAAGCGGAAGAAAAAATACAAAATATAAGAGAAATATCCATAGCGATAGATACGTGGGATGACGTATTCTCTGACTTTGACCCAAGGCCTATAAGCGAGAGGGCTTTATCAGAAGACTTTATAGCGGAGCTTAAAAAAAGATACCGGGAAACCCGCGCAGGCGGCCTTGCCCTGACCATATACGCGCCTGTTTCGCTAAAGGACAAGGCGCAGGAAAAGGCGGTTATCCACAGGCTTAAAGAGCATTTTAAGCACCGCTCGCTCCAGAGGCAGAAGGAGCTTAACAGGATAAGGATGAGAGGTGTCATATTCGTTCTCTTCGGTATCTTCTGCCTCGGGTTTCTTACCTTTATCACGTATTCCCGGGCTTTCAGCAAACTTACGATAGAGTTATTAAGTATCATATTTGTGCCTCTCGGATGGTTCGGCATATGGGAGGGGTTTTCAAAGATAGTGGATACTTCCCCGATATTTATACTGGAAGAGATACTCTTTAAAAAGCTCTCAAAAGCGGTTTACAATTTCAAATACATAGAGGATAATTCCTCTTAAACGATTCATACACAGGATGGTGAAAATGAGAAAATTATTTGTCGCAATTATTTTATTATCTTCTCTTTTTTTAAGCGGGTGCGCTAACTTAAACCCGCTTATAACATTAGCAGGGCTTGCCGCCTCAGGCTATGGAATCTACAAAGCCTTTGATAAATAGGCTTCGGCTCAATTGAACAGTAAAAGGGGGTAAAATGAGGTTAAAATTGACATTATTATTTATCGCGCTTGCGGTGTTTTTTACCGCGGGTTACCTTACTGCTGAAAACGGTCAATGGAGAGACGGTGTCTATGAAGGTGAGCATTCTTTTGTAAAGGTTGAGGTAGAGGTAAGTAACGGCAATATAACCGATATAAGAATGCTTCGTCACGGAGGCGGCGGCAAGAAATACGCTGATATGGTAAGCCCCATTATAGATGAGATAATAGAGAACCAGTCAGTTGAGGCCGATACCATAACAGGCGCCACAGTAAGCAGCAACAATATAAAACAGGCTGTGCAGGAGGCGCTGGCCAAGGCCCGTCCGGATTAAAAGCTTAATATGAGAATTTGGGATATCGCGCCGGAGAAATTGTGCCGCAACCACTTACTGGGTGAGCACAGAGAACTGCATGCCGTATGGTCAGTGCTTACGAAGAACAAGAAAGGCTACTCAAGGCACCCTGAGACGCTTAGGTGGAAGAATAAATTAAGGCCTTTATATTTAAGGCACGAAAGGCTTGTAAGAGAGATGCGCAAAAGGGGCTATAAGCACAAAAGCCCGCTTCCGTCAGAATCGGCAAAGGGCAGCAGAAGACAGACAGACTACGTTGATTCTATCAAGGAGCAGGTTAAGATATTAAAGAGAAAAGGCTGTAACTGCAGGGTGTAATAAAAGCAGAAAGAGGAGACATGGTATGTACAGACTGATTTTAGCTGTTATAATATTCGGGCTTTTTGTATTCTCCTGCTCAACAGGTTTATTTGCAAGCGATAACCCTATGTATGATTTTTACAGCGGGCTTACCAGGATTGTAGAAGAGAACATGGATAACCCCTCAGCCTGCGTATCGCGGGCAAAAAGCTACATAAAAGGCAATATAAGGGCCTTAGAAACAGCGGCTGAACAGGGCAGGAAAAGAGCGCGGCAGAATATGAAAGATTACGAGAATATGAGCCAGGAAGAGCTTGACTCCGCCATGCAGAAGGCTGAAGAAGCTATTTCAGATCCCAAGGTAGCCGAAGCCATGAATAAGTCGATGGAGGCTATGAATAATTTTATGGATGTTATCAGCAGGTTTTCCATGAAGCATCCTGACTCAGGAAGAAAGATTATGGACGCTTTAAGCCGCCAGTCCTTTTCTGATTGAGTATTTTACTTATAATAAATATCACTCGTGTCCAATTCGGACAGCTATGATAAATATAATAGTTGTATACAATTCTGCAGAAGGGTGCTATCATAAAGTATGATGACGCAAATACAGCATAGAATGAATGATTCTTTTTATGGCCTGGGAATCGCGCCTAAGATACTGGATATTCTCGATAGAATGAAATTCATAATACCCACGCCGATTCAGCGCAAGGCTATCCCCATAGCAATAGACGAAAAGGATATTATAGGCATAGCGCAGACCGGCACGGGCAAGACGCTTGCGTTTGCCATCCCTATTATTCAGCGCCTTTCACAAGGTAAGGGCCGCGCCCTGATACTTACGCCTACCAGGGAACTCGCCATTCAGGTTAATGAGACGTTTCAAAAACTGGCGCCTTTATTCAGTATAAAAACAGCTGTTATTATAGGCGGCGCTCCGATTAGCCTGCAGTTAAACGCCTTAAGGAGGAACCCGCGGGTTATAGTAGCTACTCCGGGCCGCCTTGTTGACCACATAGAACGGCGGACAGTGCTTTTAGCAGACGCGAATATGCTGGTTCTTGACGAAGCGGACCGCATGCTTGACATGGGGTTTTTACCGCAGATAGAAAGGATTATCAAACTCATCCCGCGAAACCGCCAAACCATGCTCTTTTCCGCGACCATACCCGGAGTAGTTGTAAAAATGGCAGCTGCGCACATGAAGCTTCCTATACATGTCGAGGTTGCTCCGTCAGGAACCGCTGCAGAGCGTATTATACAGGAAGTATTTATCATAAAAAAGAACTCAAAGCCCCGGCTTCTGGCAAAATTACTTGATAGTTACCGCGGTCCCGTGCTTATATTCTGCAGGACAAAAATAGGCGCTAAAAATATTACCCGCATCCTGCAGAAAGCAAAACATAGGGCAGCTGAGATACACTCCAACCGGAGCCTTGCTCAAAGAAAAGACGCGTTAAACGGTTTTAAGACAGGAAAGCACAGGGTACTTGTTGCTACCGATATTGCCGCAAGAGGCATTGACGTTACAGGCATAGAGCTTGTTATTAATTATGACCTTCCTGATGATACTGAAAATTATGTACACCGCATAGGCCGCACAGGAAGGGCAGGCCATGAAGGCCGGGCCATATCCTTTGCAACGCCTGAACAGGGCAAGGATATAAAAAACATCGAAAAGCTCATCAAGACAGACCTGCCGGTAACAGAACACCCTGAATTTCCCAAAGAGAATTTTTCTGATAAGCCCAAATATAATCATATTTCTAAACCGCGACCGGGGCAAAAGAGATACAACAGGTTTAACAGGCGCAAGCGCTGGTCCAAGGCCCCGCGGAGAAAGAAGTAAGGTATATCTTCCTGACAAAGAAATCCACACATACTTTTGATTTCCAATACCACTTAATTCCTTGAGAATAAACGCGATTTTGTTATACAGGAAACTCTATGGATAAGAAGAATTTCTTATTTGTTTCGCTTGACGGCCTTATAGGTGATATAGCCTGGCAGGTTATCAAAGAAGGGCATGAGGCAAGGTATTATATAAAGAATACCGACAACCAGGACATATGCGATGGTTTTGTGCCCAAGGCGGATGACTGGCACGACCATATCGACTGGGCAGACGTGGTTGTTTTTGATGATGTGCTTGGCCTGGGTAAAGAGGCCGGGGCCTTACGCGAAAAGGGCAAGCTCGTAATAGGCGGAAGCGAATACACTGATATGCTTGAGGATGACAGGAGCTTTGGCCAGGAAGAGCTTAAAAAGGCAGGAATCAATATACTCCCCTACAGGGAGTTTACATCATTTGACGAGGCTATAGATTACGTAGAGAGCAAACCTAATAAGTATGTCATAAAGCCGAGCGGCGAAGCGCAGAATATAAAAAGGATGCTCTTTGTCGGAGAGGAAGATGACGGCAAAGACGTGGTAAAAGTGCTTGAGGCATACAGAAAGGCCGCCTCCGAGGACATAAAGGTCTTCCAGATGCAGAAGAAAGTAACAGGCGTTGAGATAGCGGTAGGCGCCTTCTTTAACGGCTATGAGTTTGTATATCCGATAAATATAAATTTCGAGCACAAGAAACTCTTCCCCGGCCAGATAGGCCCGTCAACAGGCGAAATGGGCACGTCTATGTACTGGTCAGGCGCGAATAAGATATTTAACGCTACCCTTATGAGGCTTCAGGATAAGTTGAGGCAGGAGAAGTACGCAGGTTATATAGATATAAACTGCATAGTAAACGCGAAAGGTATATACCCTCTTGAATTCACGGCAAGATTCGGGTATCCGACTATATTCATACAGCAGGAGGGCATGGATATAAAGATGTCGGATTTCCTTTATGGCTTAGCAAACGGCAGTTTCAACACATTCAAGGCAAAGAAAGGTTTTCAGGTAGGCGTAAGGATAGTGGTGCCTCCTTATCCTTTTAATGACCAGGATACATTTGAGAGATATTCCAATAACGCGGCCATACTTTTTAAAAAGCAGAATTATGAAGGTATACACATTGAAGACGTCAAAAACATAGGCGGGCAATGGCTTGTCGCGGGAACATCAGGCGTTGTCCTTGTGGTTGTGGGCACAGGGCAGACAATGAAGCAGGCGCAGTCGCAGGCTTACGCGAGAATAAGAAATATCATAATACCCAATATGTATTACAGGACTGATATAGGAGACAGGTGGTTTGAGGATGCTGATAAACTGCATACATGGGGTTATCTGAGAGAGACATAAAATATGCCATTTAAGCCCAAAGAGAGCTTAACTGAGTGCGATGTCCGCACAGGCATGAGAGCCATAATAAACGACGGAATAGCCTCGACGGCAATGGGCACCCTTACAAGCGGCACGTTTCTTATAGCTTTCGCGCTGCTTTTGGGAGCCTCGAATCTTGTTATAGGGCTTTTAGCCGCTATCCCGCCGTTACTGCAGCTGCTTCAACTGCCTGCGATATTTCTGATAGAGAAGGTGCGAAACAGAAAACTTATAGCTGTATTATCAGCGGGTTTAAGCAGGCTGTTTTGGCTTTTTATTATAGCGATACCGTTTTTCTTTTCCGTTTCCATAGGCATAAGTGTACTTCTTATCTCCCTGATAGCGCATTCGGCATTCGGCGCCATAGCGGGATGTTCATGGAACTCCTGGATACGCGATGTCCTGCCCCAGGATAATCTGGGAGCTTTCTTTTCAAAGAGAATGCGCGTAGCAACGCTCACCGGAATATTCTTAAGCATTCTCGCGGCAGGCTTTATTGACAAGTGGAAAGCGCTTTTTCCCGATAAAGCGGTTTATGGATACTCTATACTTTTTTCGGCAGGATTGTTCGCGGGTATTACAGGGTTATTGTTTGTCGCGAGAATCCCTGAGCCAAAGATGGAGGTATCGGCTGAAGGGGGAGGTTTTTTTAGCTCGCTGATTAAGCCTTTTAAAAATGAAAACTTCAAAAACCTCATAGTCTTCTTGTGTTCCTGGAGCTTTGCCGTCAACCTGGCAGCGCCGTTTTTTACAGTATATATGCTCGTGCGGCTTAAGCTTGATATGTCATTTATAATATTTCTTTCTATAATAAGCCAGGTGACGCATCTCCTGTTTCTTAAGATATGGGGGAAGTTTTCAGACGCATTCAGCAACAAATCAGTGCTTGCGGTAAGCGGGCCTATGTTTATGCTCAGCATTCTTCTATGGACTTTTACAACCCTTCCTGACAAGCACGCCTTTACCCTGCCTCTTCTTGTGGGTATATATATACTCATGGGCATGTCAACGGCAGGTGTAAATCTTGCCACCGGAAACATAAGTTTTAAGCTCGCGCCAAAAGGAAACGCCACAGCCTTTTTAACCGCAAGCAATTTCGCTATAGCCATGGCAGCGAGTATAGCGCCCATATTGGGCGGAAAGTTCGCGGACTTATTATCAGGGTATCAGCTCTCCTGGACTTTAAGGTGGACAACGCCTGCCCGGCAGATAGTTGTTGAGACACTTAATTTCCAGTCGTGGGACTTCTTCTTTGCCCTGGCTTTTATTATAGGGCTCTATTCCCTGCATAGGCTCGCGCTTGTAAAAGAAGAAGGGGAAGTTGAAGAGAGAGTAGTCTTTAACCAGCTTATGGCAGAAGTAGCCGATGAGGTAAAAAACTTCACCACTGTCGGCGGCGTAAAACAGGTTATAGATTTTCCGTTTTCTGCGTTCAGGTACGCCAAGTCAACAGGAAAGAAGGGTATGGACAAATTAGGCGACATGTTTCATTAAGAAAGAGGTATTGCCGTGGATGAAAATAAAAAGGCTGAATCGAAGATAAGGCGGATAGGAGGTTATCTGCACAGGATAGTTGAGGTAAAGGACGCCTCGGGAAAGATAGTAAATACTTTTATGGCTCCTTTTATGGTTGAATTAAGGCCAAAGGATATTTTGCAGATTATAGTAGGCGCTACCATTCTCGCGATACCGGTAGGGCTTACCGAAGAGACCTGGATACTTGCCGGCCAGCTGCAGACTAGGAACGTTATTCTGCTAAGTCTTTTATCTCTATTATTTATTGCCCTGTTTGTATATTTTAATTTTTACAGGTTTCATCTAAAGGGCTATTTCGCGCAGTACATAAAACGGGTTATAGCGACCTACGCGCTCTCCTTGATAGTTGTGGGTATTTTACTTACGATAATAGAGAAATGCCCCTGGGGAACCGATAACATCCTGGCTTTAAAACGCGTAATAATAACGGCATTTCCCGCGTCAATGGCAGCGACTTTAAGCGATACTCTAAGATAATGCCTTAAAAACGAGAAGGTAAATGACATCTTCTGTAAAATACGACAAACAGAAAAACCTGGTAATCATAACCTTGCGTGATAATTTTGATAAACAGCAGGGCGATTTTTTATGCCGGAAGCTGGAGGCAGGGCTTGCTAAGGTTAAGAAGAATTTCATGGTATTGACAGACCTGACCGGCCTGGAGTCTTTTGAGAGCTCTTCCTACAAGTATATACAGAAGATGATGGCTCTTTGCAACTCCTCCGGAGTCTCGAAAATATTCCGTGTGATACCCGATGAAACAAAAGACATAGGTTTTAACATAATGTCAATGTTTCACTACTCAAAAGACGTAAGGATTCATACCTATAAGACGCTGGAAGAGGCCCAGTACCACGTAAGGATGAGCAGTGATATCACGTTTATAGAAAAGGCGTTAACGCTCCTTAAGATTGCGAACATAAAGATACAGGGTATCAGTAAGAGTATCGCGTTTCGTTTTCTGGTAATAGCCGCGGGTTTTATTTTACTTGTTATCTTAAGGCAGATATTCGAGGCATTCGGCATATCACTTGGCTATCTGTATATAACTCTTATATCGTTGACAGGCTTTTGGTTCGGGATAAGAGGAGGCTTGATATCCGCTCTTACGGCATCTCTGATATTTGTTTTAGAAGTAACCCTCTTTAAAGCGTGGCCCTTGAGGAATATTGTTTTAAGCACCATGCTGGTGCGATTTGCCATATACTTTTTAAGCGGTCTTGTTATAGGTTATCTGTCGCAGTCGGAGAAGAATACGCGCAGAAAATTAGAATTTTTAGCGGGGCATGATGAGCTTACATCTACTTTTAACTTTAAGTTCATAGTGATGTTACTTAACAAGGAGTTCGAGCGCAGTAAGAGGTACGGCAAGAACCTTACGATAGCCTTGCTGGATATAGATGATTTCAAAAAGATAAACGACGCCCATGGGCACCTTGTGGGAAATGATATGCTAAAGGCGTTTTCAAACATAATAAAATATAATCTGCGCGAGACAGATACGATAGGAAGGTACGGCGGTGATGAGTTTCTGCTTATATTTCCGGAATCGACTGCCGGGCAGGCTCTGAATATAATGGAGAGAATAAAGGCAACTGTCTACAGCACAAAGATGACATCTTCGTTTCTGCTTAACAAAGACGCCGTTTCTTTGAAGTTCAGCGCGGGTATCGCTTCTTTCTCTAAGGCTACTACAGCTATGAATAATCTGGTAGATAACGCCGACAAAGCGCTTTACCGGGCAAAGAAAGAAGGAAAAGACAGGACGCTTGTTTATTAAGCCGCGCTTTTTTCCGGGTTATTTCGCTGGCATTTGTTTTTCTGCTGTGCTATAATATAAAAATGCGATATAAACACGCTTTATTTTTAAATCCATACGCTATCCGTAAGACGAAATCCTCATCCATAACCAGGCTTTTTCCCCCTACAGGTTTGGAGTTTGTAGCCTCAAGCGCCAAAGGCTATGTTGAGAAACTTACCCTTCTGGACCTTCGGTATGAGCAGAAGCTCTCCATGCCCGGAGCGCTTCTTGAGTTTATAGATAAAAACAATGTAGACATAATATGCGTTGGAATAGGCTGGGACAGGGAATTCAAGAATGTATGCGCTCTTTTAAATACAATGCCTGTTGATATCCCGCTTATAATAGGAGGCCATAAGGCGACCGAAGAGGTCAAAGAGCTTTTTGACCTCTGCCCGAACATAGACGCTATTGTAAGGGGAGAGGGCGAGGAGACGATAAGGGAGATTATGCAGGATATTCCCTTTAAGGACATAGCAGGCATCTCATACAGGAAAGGCAAAGAAGTATTTCATAATAAAAACAGGCCCCTGCCGGAGGTTGACATAATAAGCGCGCCTGACCGCAGTTTAAGAAGAAACAAATACCGCCTGACAGTCCATGGAAAGAATATTACGCAGATGACCTATGATACCATATTAAGCACAAGGGGATGCCCGTTTAACTGCAAGTTCTGCACTTTCAGCTTAAACCCGCTGGGCCAGAAAAGGCCTTATAGAGAACGGTGTGTAAGCTCTGTTATTGAAGAGATAGAGGGCATGGATGCGGATATAGTGCTTTTTAGTGATGAGAATTTCGCTACAAATACCAGGAGGGCCGAAGATATCTGCGACAGGATAATCGAAAAAGGCATAAAGAAGCGTTTTCTGGCGCAGGTACGCATCGAGATAGCAGATAATCCAAGGCTGCTTAAGAAAATGGTCAAGGCAGGTTTTAAGATGCTTTCACTTGGCATAGAGTCTCCGCATGACCACATATTAAAGGAGCTTAACAAAGGCTTTGACTCAAAGAAGATAAGGTCAGCCTTTAGTGTTCTCAGGAAATACCCCATATTTTACCACGGCTATTTTATTTACGGAAACATAGGTGAGACAGAAGAAGAGATGCTGTATATAGGCAGATTCGCCAGAGAAATAGGAGTTGACACCATAGCCTGCAGTAAGCTGAGAGTGACTAAATTCTCTCCTTTAAAGAAATTCGTGGATGAATCTCCGCATCACAATATAACCGAAAAAGGCGAAGTCTATTCCGACGCCTATAGCCATTCTGACCTCAAAAAGATAAATAAGAAGACAAAGAGGATCTTTTATACCCCGTATAAAATAACATGCATAATATATAAGTTTATAAAGATACGCTGGTTTACCTCAAGAGATATCATGCTGCTTATAATGGCGGTATCTTCATTGGTGAAAAATACAGCGCTCTTAAAGGCCAAAAAAATCAAAGCAGAGCTCTCATAAGTAACCCGCTTGGCAGCAAAAAAATCATACATATTTTACTGGTCATAAAAAAGCTGATATGCTATAATACTCAATCATTTAAGAGCATAACTAAAACTATATATATAAAATAGACTAAATAACACTCCTTTTATGTTGAAAAATATCGCAGAGCAATTTTTAACCCTTGAAGTGTATGAGAACCGTTCTGTCACTGATGAGTATTGCGAGCTTGTATTCTTAAACAAGGATAAGGCCAGGTGGCATGGTATATGTGTCGCGTCTTTCGGCGAGCCCGCGAAACCCGAGGGAAAACAGCCTACAGAAGATGACGCCCGTATCACAGCAGAATACGGCGGCATATTTAAGAACCAGGTGCTTTTTAAAAAGGCTGATAACGGCAATACCGTTATAGCGATGTTCTGGCCATGGCAGGATAACGCGCACACTACGTTAAAAATGGCTGTTATAAAATAAGAAGCTCAAAAAATTTTAAGGAGGAATGCAATATGGACTGGGGAATAAAAAATCGTTTAAGCAGGCTTATACAACCTGATGGGCGCTGTTTCTTTCTGCCTATAGACCACGGGTATTTTCAGGGGCCCACGCGCTGCCTGGAAAAGCCGGCCAAGACCATAAAACCGCTTCTTCCTTTTTGCGACGCGCTCTTTGTAACGCGCGGCGTATTACGTTCATGTGTTGACGCTATAGGAAGCAAGCCGATAGTACTGCGCGTATCAGGCGGAACGAGCATGGCAGGCAAGGACCTGGCAAATGAGGTGATAACTACTTCTATAGAAGAGATTATACGCCTAAACGCGTCTGCTGTAGGGGTATCCATATTTGTAGGCAGTGATTACGAGAAGCAGACGCTTCTTAACCTCTCCAGGGTTGTCAATGAATGCGAAAATTACGGCATACCGGTGATGGCTGTGACAGCAGTGGGAAGGGAGACAGGAAAGAGACAAGCGCGATATCTGGCGCTTAGCTGCCGGATAGCCGCAGAACTCGGAGCGCGTGTGGTCAAGACCTACTGGTGCGAAAAGGATTTTGACAAGGTTGTAGAGGGATGCCCTGTTCCTGTTATTGTCGCGGGCGGGCCAAAATGCAATACAGAGCTTGAGGTGTTTGAGTTTGTTTCAGACGGTATACGGAAAGGCGCTATAGGCATAAACTTAGGAAGAAATGTCTGGCAGGGGAGCAACCCTCCCGCCATAGCAAAGGCGCTTTACGCTATTATCCATGATAATATAACCGCAAAACAGGCTAATGAACTCTTCATATATGATATGTCAGGAAACGTATGGGAGTG